>NZ_JJML01000033.1 GCF_000775285.1 Neosynechococcus sphagnicola sy1
GCGATATGAGCGAACCCATCTACTCCAGTGACCTAAGTGACAAAGAATGGGCAATTTTAGCCCCACTGATTGCGCCTGGGAAACCGGGTGAACGTCCCCAGCACAACCGACATGAGAGGCGTTTGTAACGGCATCTACTATCAATTGAAAAGCGGCTGTCAATGGGAGATGCTACCCAAGGAGTATCCGCCGAGTTCAACCGTTTATTCCTACGACCGCAAATGGCAACGCCGAGGGTTGTGGGAGCAGTTCAACCACACCCTGCGTGACCAAGTGCGAGAGCAGATGCACAAATGCCCGCAACCCACAGCGATTGCAGCCGATAGCCAGTCGGTGAAAACGGCGGAAACAAAGGGGAGGTGTAAGGGTTTGATGGCGGTAAGGGGGTGAAAGAGCGCAAGCGGCAGGTGATTGTGGATAGTCTGGGACTGCTGTTGAAAGTCGTTGTTGCCTAAGCGAATGGGGGGGACGGGTCTTAGGGGCGTATGCCCTGATAGAGTTAGTGGAAGAGCATCCCGAAGTGCTTGAGCAGGTGGACGTATGATGGGTAGATGCAGGGGATAGGGGGGATAAGTTTGCCCTCGTCGTGGGGTTGATGCTGCAAGCTCGGGTGGAGGGGATGCAAAGGCTCACCGAGCACTTTGAGCTGTTGCCCAAGCGCTGGGTGGTGGAGCGGACATTTGGATGGCTCAATTGGTTTCGGCGGCTGAGCAAAGATTATGAGCGGTTGCCGGAAATGAGTGAGACTGCCATTTATGCGGCAATGACGCGGATTATGCTGCGACGATTAACCGCCTAAAGATTTACTTTATAAATAGCCTCTGAGATGTGTCAGGCAGTCATCTTGAGGGGCATTAGGAAATTTTTCCTTCGGATCGCACTCCCATTTTTTGTCAACGCTGCAAGCAGCGGGGAATTTACCCGTTCCAGAGTAAAGTGATCAAAATCGATTAAGTGGAAAATTAATAGGTTTGATTAGAGTTCCACTTGCACAGATTCGATAGTTTGACTGATAGGAAAACCCATGATTGCTCAAATTTTGTATCGTATTTAATCAATTAGCCCACGAAATAAAACACCCGTCTAGAAAACTACAAATAGAAACAGAGTTGTTAACGCGACTTCAGGTAAGCAGCTCTCAAAGTCAACAGATTAAATCAGGAGAGCATCATGGGTCTAGATGATAGAGCTAAGGCAACCGCCCAAAATATCGAAGGTAAAATCCAAGAAGCAGCAGGAGATCTGACAGGAGATCCCAAAGCACAAGCAGAAGGTAAGGCAAAACAGGCAGAGGCAAAAGTTCACCATACTGTCGAAGACGTGAAAGATGAAGTCAAAAAAATTGCTGACTAATCTAAAGTCTGTTGTTGAGAATAGCTAGGCTGCACCATTGTTAAACGGCATTAAAAAATGTTACTGAGACTCTGATTTCAGAGTAACTATTTCTCAAGAAGTGGTTACTATTGAGATAAGTGAATCACTAGTATAAGACGGTGTAAATAAACCCAGTGCTACCAGAATCCGTAGTTCATTGAAGATGCGGATGATCTATCTCTAGGTAAGTTTATACCGTCATGTACTAGAAAGATTTTGTCTCTCAAAAGAGCCTAGACAGCTTCTAGTAATCATCGATTGTATCACTGAATCCATTAAATTCGTTTAGGAGTAAATGATGATTTCACTACAAAATGTTGGTAGATTTTTCCTCAACATAGGTTTAGTTGTAATGCTAACAATGGTCATGGCATTTAGTGTTGCATCTGCCAATAGTTGGGCTACAACATCACTCACAAAATTGATGAGCCAACCGCAGACTCATATTGCCGCAATGAATCGAGCAGAAGAAATTACGAAGAACATTGGAGACAAAGCACAAGCGGTTATGGACAAGATGGGAGGTGATTCTAAAGATCAGAGTATGGGAGGAAGCAAAGAATTGGAAGCAAAAACTGAAACAGCAATCAATAACAGTATTGAGAACCCTAACTATCAACCTGGAGGCAAAATCCAGAAAGCAGAAAACCAAGCAAATGAGTCAGCAGCAGATATAAAATCTGGGGTTCGTGAGGCTTTCAAATAAAGACCTATTTCTCATGCCATGGCTTCTTTATAGACCAGTAAATGATTTGTACAGGGCGGTTGAAATAGACGGGATACAACTGAGTTTGTGACTATTCAAAGAAGCCAGGTATAGCGGTTCTCGGTGGAGTGCAGTATACTCCTATTCCTGAAGCTTTTTCCAGTCAAGAATCGACTGTACTTCACCAGCTTAATAGCCGCCATATCTTATCCTCAGTCATATTTCACTATCGATCTCAATTGCTAGGGTTATGTTTCTCAAAAGTGATATCAACATCCAGCAATTTATCATCCATTGGCCGTTAGATCTATCAAATACATCTTGGAGTTTAAATATGAGCTTACTTCGACGGCTTCGCAACCTATTTCTCAGCATGAGTTTTGCTGTAACCTTCGCAACTATTATGGCTTTTAGCTTTGGTTCATTAGAAGGCTGGGCTGCAACGTTACCCACGCAACTTATCAGTCAACCACAGACTCATATTGCAACAATGAATCAAGTTGAGGCAATCTCGAAAAATATTGAAGGTAAAGCTCAAGCAGCGATCGGAAATATAACAGGTAATCCTAAAGATCAGATAATCGGAAAAGCAAAGCAAGTCGAAAGTCAGATTCGAAATGTAACAGAGGATAAGAACGAAAAGATTAATTTAAGAGGGAGGACAAAGGCGGTAACAAAAAATATTGAAGGCACAGTTAAGGAAGCAAGAGGTCAGGTTACTGGTAACCGCAAAGACCAGGTCTCAGGAAAAGCTAACAAAATCGAAAGCCAAATTATCAATACAGTAGAAGATGTGAAAGATAAAGTTCAAGATATCCTTAATTAAGGATCTTAGGATTGACTTAGTGGATATAACCAACATTTACACTGACAGAGTTTTGATTACCTTTATCTGAATAGGAGAGAAACATATGCCGAATATCATCTGGACTGTTGCTGTTGTACTTGTCATTCTTTGGTTACTAGGTTTCTCAATTCACATAGGCGGCAGCTTAATCCACCTACTCTTAGTTTTGGCACTGATTGGGATTGTGTACAACTTATTTGTAGGGCGACGATTGATCTAATAACCGTTGTGGCTTGGTTGCAAGTAAAAACTCTAAATTGCAAACAAGCCACGATATCTAACTCAATTTTAATATCACAAGTTTTCCGACTTGTCGTGTAGTTGCCAATCATCTAACTCACAAAATATAACACTAATAAGCAGTTTAAAAATCACTTCATACCTTACCTGAAGTGATTTTTAAGAAAAATTAAAATTCACTTCGGTCAAAGTTTTCCTGGATTAAAAGCAGCTTCAAATCCTCTAATCAGGAGGCAGTATGTCTGAGCTTAATGGTGTCATGATGCAATATTTCCACTGGTATTACTCCTCGGATGGAAGCCTATGGAAGCAAGTTGAAGAGAAAGCGGAAGACTTAAGAAATGCTGGTGTTACCTCTCTTTACTTGCCTCCCGCTTGCAAGGGAGCCGCAGGCGGCTACGATGTAGGGTATGGAGTATACGACTTATTTGACCTTGGTGAGTTTGATCAAAAAGGCTCAATTCGGACAAAGTACGGCACAAAGCAAGAATATATTAATGCAATTAAAAAGGCACAAAGTCTTGGGATCAGAGTCTACGCAGATCTCGTTTTTAATCACAAGTTGGGTGCTGACGAAGAAGAGGAAATGGAGGCAACACCTTTCAATCCTGACAATCGTAATGACACTGTAGGCGAATATCAAACAATCAAGGCCTGGACGGGGTTTACTTTTCCTGGTCGAGGTGAAAAATACTCCAGTATGAAGTGGCACTGGTGGCATTTTGATGCGATTGATTACAATTCTTACAATGCTGACGAGAACGCAATCTATTTATTTAAGGGTAAAGAGTTTGATCGCAACGTTAATTTAGAAAAAGGAAACTTTGATTATTTAATGGGTTGCGATTTAGACATGAGTCACCCTGAAGTGGTTGGAGAGCTGAAATACTGGGGTGAATGGTACATTAATACGACAAATGTAGATGGATTTAGATTTGATGCGGTAAAACATGTTTCTGCTGATTTCTTTCGAGAATGGTTAGAACACATCAGTAAACACGCCGAAAGGGATATTTTTGCAGTGGGTGAGTACTGGTCATACGATGTTGAGGCTCTTAATAGTTTTATCGAAACAACTAACGGCAGAGTCACACTTTTTGACACCCCGCTTCACCAAAACTTTCACATTGCAAGTAATATGGGTAACGATTATGATATGCGCCAGATCTTTGACAATACGCTGGTGCAGCACCAACCTACCCTAGCGGTAACATTTGTAGAAAATCACGACTCTCAACCACTACAAGCTCTAGAGTCTGTTGTTGAATCTTGGTTTAAACCACTTGCCTATGGGTTAATTTTACTGAGAAAGGATGGTTACCCATGCATCTTTTACGCTGATTATTATGGTGCTGACTATAAGGATATAGGAAATGATGGAGAAGAGCATGAGATTTGGATAGATAGCCTTAAGTTCTTGATTGACAAGATGTTATTTGCTCGTAAGACTTTTGCTTACGGTGATCAGTACAATTATTTTGATCACCCTAATACAATTGGCTGGACACGATTGGGGAATGATGAAAAACCCGGTGGAATGGCAATCGTTCTCAGTAATGGTGATGCTGGCAGTAAATACATGGAAGTCGGACAGCCCAACCGTACCTATATCGATATTACCGAGCACAGTGATAAATCCATTGAAACCAACGAAGAAGGGTGGGCAGAGTTTCGATGTGAGGCGGGGTCAATATCGGTTTGGGTTCCAAATTAGCCCATGAAATAGGGTGTTAGATGAATTTTTCATGATGGCGCTAAATAGTACAGCGGATTGCACGTCCATTAGGCACAAGCATATTTTCAAAATTCATTGTTCAGAAAGGGTTTCAGGCTCTCTTCTGTGTTCAGTGCTTGAGCTAGCCGCTGTATATTTGGCGAACTATTGGCTAATTTTTTGTAGTACGATTTGGATGACCATTCAATTTGATTGCTGCGATCCTCAATTTAGAGTTACCCCGACCCGCTTGATTCACGCAAGAGGTCTAAATGTATTCACTTTAGTGGTGCAGCAAACTTTTCAAGCTTCGCTTGAAACTGGAATTTGACTCAAAATATGGCTGGGTATCCACCCACCTGCGTTTGCCTCTGGCAACCACCTCCACCCTTTGGGCCGTAACCTAGAGAGTCGCGATCGCCAAAATGAACCACAGTCGAGAGCGTGGGTAGACCGAGCGAATCTCAGATTTATGGATATTCCAGCCAGAAGAAAACGCTTCAAAATGGTTTCCAAGATTTTGAGGCTTCTCAACCTAAAGGAAGGACTTCTGAAGGCTGAGGTACCCAAGAAAATATTAAGGATTGTAGCGAATTGACACCTGCACAGTTGATAACTATAGTGTAATAGAGCTATAAAAAGATGTGACAAGGTCTAGAATTACCCCGCTGAGAAATTGCGATTTCGGTTCTACCGCAAGCTAGAGAGCTTTGGCTAAAGCTTCTGTACTGAGTTGCCGCTGCCAATCTTGTTGAAAAGTAGGGCAGTAACTTAACCCAAGTTTTAATGCGTTTGAGTCCAAAAACCCTGACGTATCGAGTCTCTGTGGATGAATTTAGCGAGGATTTCAAGATTTATCCAGAAGACGAGTGACGAGTAACATTGCGAGGTATTCCTATGAGTCAGTTATCCGTTCGATTGCGAGAAGGGACACAACAGTCCCATACGGCTGCTGAAAATACTGCCTATATGAAATGCTTTCTCAAAGGCATTGTTGAACGTGAACCGTTCCGTAAATTGCTGGCCAATTTATATTTTGTCTATAGCACCCTGGAAGCAGCCTTAGACGATCACCGCAACCATCCCCAGATTGGGCCGATTGTCTTCCCAGAGTTAAATCGGAAGGCCAATCTAGAGCGAGATTTGACTTTTTACTATGGCGAGGACTGGACCGAACAGATTGCTCCCTTGGATGCTGGCAAAACCTATGTGGCAAGGCTACAGGACATTGCTGAGCGCGATCCTGTACTTTTAATTGCCCATGCCTACACTCGTTACATGGGCGATCTGTCTGGCGGTCAAAGCCTTAAAAACATCATTCGTTCTGCCCTTAATCTCCCTGCTGATCAAGGCACCGCCTTGCATGAATTTGAGCAGATTCCCACCCCAGAGGCACGACGCGCCTTTAAGGAAACCTATCGTCAAGCCCTGGATTCCCTACCTCTGGATGAGACGACGACTCAACGCATTGTCGATGAAGCAAACCTGGCATTTCAGCTCAACCGCAATGTCATGCATGCCCTGGAAGCCGATGTCAAAGCGGCGATTGGCGAACATACCTTCGATTTACTCACCCGTCAGGATCGGCCAGGGAGCACGGAACCCCATCGTCCCGGTCATCCCACCGTGGCTCTCGCAACGGCGGAATAAGGAACACCACTAAACGTATTTAAAGGAATCGCTCCTCCATGAAACTGTTGTCGCAAACGGTTCAGTTTGACACGGATCTACTGCAAAAGTATGACCAACCCTTACCCCGGTATACCAGCTATCCTCCGGCGACGGAGTTGACGGCAGACTTTGATGAATCCTATTTTCGAGCTGCCATCGCCCTCGGTAATCTCAAAAAAACCACCGCTTTCGCTCTACTGTCACATTCCGTTTTGCGAAACCCCTTGCTACTTCTGCGGGTGCAACACAATTATTACCCAGCAGAAAAAACGTTGCCGATCCTTATTTGGAGTATGTTTCACGCCATATTCAACAAGTTTCTGCCTTGATCCACCCCGAGCGTCAGGTCAATCAATTACATTGGGGCGGTGGTACGCCCAATTACCTCAATAGCAGTCAGGTTGAATTTCTCTGGTCTACTTTCCAGCGCTACTTTAACTTTGATTCGGCTGCCGAGATCTCCATTGAGATCAACCCTAGCTACATTGACAAGAACTATCTGGTTCTCCTCAGACAGTTAGGATTCAACCGCATTAGCTTTGGCATTCAGGACTTTAATCCCCAGGTACAAGCAGCGGTGAATCGGGTGCAGCCAGAAGCCATGTTATTCGAGGTCATGGACTGGATTCGCGATGCTGGATTTGAAAGTGTGAACGTGGATCTGATTTACGGTCTCCCCTATCAAACCCTAGAAACCTTTCAAGATACGGTGCGAAAGACCCTACAACTGAACCCTGATCGGGTGGCGGTGTTCAATTTTGCCTACGTACCTTGGCTGAAGCCTGTCCAAAAGAAAATGCCCCAAGAGGCAATGCCCAAGGCGGCTGAAAAACTCAAGATTTTACATATGACCATTGCCGAACTCACCGCAGGGGGATACGTATTTATCGGCATGGATCACTTTGCCAAGCCTAACGACGAACTGGCGATCGCCCAACGGGCTGGACAGCTCCACCGCAACTTCCAAGGCTACACGACCCAACCGGAATCGGATTTGTTGGGGTTTGGTGTTACCTCCATCAGTATGTTGCAGGATGTCTATGTCCAGAATCGCAAGCGGCTGCCGGAGTTTTATCAGGCCATCGATGCCGATTGCCTCCCGATTGAAAAAGGCGTTCGCCTTCATCAGGACGATGCCATTCGCCGCACCGTGATCATGGAACTAATGTGCCAGTTTCGTCTTTCGGAACATGCCTTAGAGGAAAAGTATCATCTCGGCTTTGATCTGGACTTTGATACCTACTTCCGGCCGGAGATTCCTGCATTACAGGCCCTGGAAGCCGATGGGTTAATCAAACGATTTCCTGGGGGCTTTGAAGTAACCTCGGTGGGTCGATTACTGATCCGCAATATTGCTTCGGTGTTTGATACCTACCTGAGAAATCAGCAAGTTGAGCGGTTCTCGAAGTCCGTTTGAATTGTCCTCAGTTGCAGAACCGGGAGGATTGCCATGCGAATTCTGATGATTCAACCCAACTATCATGCCGGGGGGAGCTGAAATTGCCGGAAACTGGCCGCCCAGTTGGGTACCCTATGTGGGTGGAGCCTTAAAGCAAGCGGGGTTTACCGACCTTCAGTTTCTGGACGCCATGACTAATTATGTCGATGATGCGGCCTTGGCCCAGAGGATTGCGGACTATCAACCGGATGTGGTGATGGCGACGGCCATTACCCCGATGATCTATCAGTCCCAGGAGACACTGAGGATTGCCAAACACGTCTGTCCCCAAGCAACAACCATTATGGGGGGAGTGCATCCCACCTACATGTACCAGGAAGTCCTCAGTGAAGCCCCCTGGGTGGATTACATCATTCGGGGCGAAGGGGAAGAGATCAGCGTTAATTTACTGCGGGCGATCGCCAATGGTACGGATGAGTGCGATCACAAAGACATTCTGGGAATTGCCTTCCTAGAAGCTGGCGAAGTCGTCGCCACCCCTGCCCATCCGCCGATCCATGACCTCAATACCCTGACCCCGGATTGGAGTCTCCTGGAGTGGGATAAATACATCTACACTCCCTTGAACGTGCGCGTTGCTGTGCCCAACTATGCACGAGGCTGTCCCTTCCGGTGTCGATTTTGCTCCCAGTGGAAGTTCTGGCGCACCTATCGTTCCCGATCACCGCAAAATTTTGCCGATGAAATCGAACGATTGGTAAAGGATCACAACGTCGGATTTTTTATCCTGGCCGACGAGGAACCGACGATTAACAAAGCTAAGTTCGTTGCCCTTTGTCATCAACTCATCGATCGCAACCTTGGGGTTCACTGGGGGATCAATACCAGGGTGACCGATATCTTGCGGGATGAGCATGAACTCGCCCTCTACCGTCAAGCGGGATTGGTTCATGTCTCCTTGGGAACCGAAGCAGCCGCCCAATTAAAGCTAAATCTGTTCCGTAAAGAAACCACGATTGAAGATAACAAACGTGCCGTACAACTACTGCGACAAAACGGCATTGTCGCTGAGGTTCAGTTCATTATGGGGCTGCCCAATGAAACCCTAGAGACCATCGAAGAAACCTATCGAATGGCAATTGATTGGCAGGCAGACATGACCAACTGGAACATGTACACTCCCTGGCCATTTGCGGAATTATTTGAAGAATTAGGCGACAAAGTAGAAGTGCGAGACTATTCCCACTACAACTTTGTAACCCCGATCATGAAACCGGATGCCATCACCCGGGAGGAATTGCTCAAGGGCGTTTTGCGGAACTATGCCCGCTTCTATTTCCGCAAAGCCTGGGAATATTGGTTCATTAAAGATGCCTTCAAGCGCAATTACTTGCTCGGTTGTCTGAAAGCGTTTGTTCAGACTACCCTCAACCAACGCTTCTATAACTTGAAACGCATTAAGCGTAAGGGGCTAGGAGCAGAAATTGACTTTGGCTTTGATCCAAAGAGAATTCTGACGCCGGAACAAATTACTCAGCAGAAGCAATCCCATCCTGAACGGGCCGCCGATGTGAATTTCACGGGGAATATGCCCACCTGGAGTCCCATCAATGATCCCAATTCTAATTGTGAAATCACGGCCTGTGGTGCTCCCAATGATTTACCGGACTACACCGAAGCAGCGACAAAGGAGGAAATTCCCATCATTAAAATTTAACGGCTGCGCTACACCGACGCTGCTCACCGATTTTACCTTTGCAAACTTGACGTTAGATCCCTTGTGGTTGAGGAGAGATTGACCCTTTATGACATCTAATTCATTGTTAACGACCCCTGAGAAACCCCAAGGTTCAGGTCTCCATTGGCTCACGGTGTGTTTTTTTGCCATCGTTCACGGGTTGGCTCTGCTGAGTCCCTGGTTTTTCTCCTGGTCTGCTCTGGGAGTCACCCTGTTGCTTCACTGGCTGTTTGGCAGTATTGGCGTTTGTTTGGGGTATCACCGTCTCCTGAGCCATCGGAGCTTTCAGGTACCCAAAGCCCTGGAATATGCGATCGCCCTGCTGGGTGCCCTATCCATCCAGGGTGGGCCAATCTTTTGGGTAGCTGGACATCGTTTACACCACGCCTACACTGAGGATGAAGATAAAGATCCCTACTCAGCTCGACGCGGCTTTTGGTGGAGCCACATGCTGTGGATTTTCTATCCTCGCCCTGAATATTTTGATCCTGAACACTACCAGCGATTTGCCCCTGATCTGGCCCGAGATCCGTTTTACCGTTGGCTCGATCGCTACTTTTTGTGGCTCCAGCTCCCCTTGGGACTTTTACTCTATGCCATTGGCGGTTGGTCATTTGTGGTCTGCGGCGTCTTTCTCAGAGCGGTGCTCCTCTGGCATACCACCTGGCTGATTAATTCCGTCACCCATCTCTGGGGTGGCTATCGCACCTTTGCTACAGACGACACCACTCGCAACCTCTGGTGGGCAGCGATCCTGACCTACGGGGAAGGCTGGCACAACAACCACCATGCCTATCCCCAGGTCGCCAAATGTGGCTGGCGTTGGTGGGAACTCGATACCACTTGGTGGGTGATTCAACTGCTCAAGACCTTGGGTTTAGCCACCAAGGTCAACCTGCCACCCGCGCAAGCTATCCTCAACACCTAACACCTCACAACACTTTAGGGAGCCAGGGCATACAGTCGTGTCCTGGCTTTTTCTCACCCAAAAACCTCCATTTGCTTCAACAGAGCATTCAGAGACTGCTTAGCGAGGATTATTTTCAATTAGAGGCCAGTTCAAGCGACGTCTTGGTTAGTGACTGAGGCAGTCTAGCGGAAGGGAGGGGCGTACATCAAACCACCTCGTGTCCATAGATTGTTCAGCCCCCCGGGGGAGGTTTAAGGGAGTTCCCGCACCCAGCGATCGCTCGTAGATCTCCCCGTAGTTGCCCACCTGTTTAACAATTCGGGTGGCAAAATCATTAGGCAGTCCTAAGCCTTGGCCCAGATCCCCTTCTAAACCTAAGAAGCGACGGACAACAGGGTCTTTGCTCTGGGCAAATTGATCAACATTTTTAGACGTGATGCCGAGTTCTTCGGCTTCAATCAGCGTGTAGATCACCCACTGCACCACCGCTGCCCACTTGTCATTGCCTGCTGCCACTGCCGGGGCTAAGGGTTCCTTCGACAGCACCACATTGAGAATTACATGGTTCTTGGGGTCAGGAAATTTACTGCGGCGAGAAATCAATTGGGAGCGATCGGAGGTGACGGCTTCGCAGCGGCCTTCCAGGTAAGAGGTATAGGCTGTATTCACATCCTCAAAAACCACGGGTTGGAAAGGGATGCCCCGTTGCCGCATTTGGTCCGTAATATTCTGTTCGTTGGTGGTTCCAGTTTGGGTGCAGATGGAGCGATTTTTTAGATCGGCAAGGGACTTAATGCCACTGTTCTGGCGAACCATGATCCCCTGGCCATCATAGAAGACAACAGGTGCAAAGCTCAGACCAACGGTGGTTGCCCGACTTAATGTCCAGGTGGTGTTGCGGCTGAGAACATCAACTTCTCCGGTTTGTACCGCCGTAAATCGTTCTTTAGCGTTGAGGTTGCGGAATTCAACAGCGTTGGCATCATTAAACAGGGCAGCGGCGATCGCCCGACAGACATCTACATCTAACCCAGCGTAACTGCCGTCCTGGCCGACAAAACTGAACCCAGGGAGTTCTCCACTGACCCCACAGATTAACTGACCTCGGTTGAGCACCGTGTTGAGATAGGTCGGGGATGCAGTTGCAGAGGGTGTTTCCGGAGAACCACTCGAGGTGTTGGGAGCTGGTTCACAGCCAACCAGGGAGAAGATTGTCAGAGTGACGCTGAACAAAGATAACAGGGAAGCCCACGGACGCATAGTCAATCACTGACAACTTTTTGGACTTAATATATATGGGCTTACTGCCAGAATGCTTGGCGTTCCATCGCTAACTCGCGAATCAGGATCAAGCGAGAGTCGATGTAAGCACTGAGCACATGGGCCTCATCAGGATTGAGGGACGTTTGCATCTTTAACTGCTTCAGCAACCATTGCACCAGACTGGCATCGTCTAACTTTAGCAGAATGCTGCTTTGGGTGGTTTCGATCAACGACCAGAATCGTCGCAGGAGAGAGGGAGTCATACGACCTCCACAGAATTTAAGATTTTCTTCGCTTTTACACCATACCTGAGTAATCAAATAACAGATCTGGGATCACATAAGATGATACAAGAGTTACAAATCTGTTAATGAACCGATCTATAACTTGAACTTGTCGGCATAGAGATAATCCTCAAAGTGTTTGCGGCAAAAGGTTTCGGTAGTTTTATTAGTTTACCTACCTTCATGACTGGACGTTAAGCTAGAACAGTCATCCTGCCGCATATATTGTGTCACGGTTGCTGTCATGTCTGCGATCGCCCCGCGTCAACAGCTTGTCCTGTCCCAGCTCTTCAGACAGCTAGCCCATGGGCTGCCTGTCCATGCCTGGGGGTTGGGTCTGTTACCAGTGGTTGGCATCGGGACTCCGGCTCTAAGTGCCGAGTACGTTAATGTATCCTACGGGGCGTTAGAGCGTTCGATTCCGGTGGCTTCCCTGGAAATCTATGCTCAAACAGGCATTGTTGATCAGGATCTGGCGGGCTATATTCGATTCCTGAGCCCAGAACAGCGGCCCAAGTTACGCCAGATTTTGCTAGCACGGGCTGACTTGAGCCATGTCGCCGTTTCTAAGTTTCTTGACACCCCCCAGGGTGAAATTTTACTCAAGCGGCTGGGAGCCGTAATTCGCACCGATGCCACCCAAACCGGATTTTATGCCCTCCGGGGGGCGTTGGTCTTAGCGGCTGCCCGTCCTCCAGGGCTTACCTTGCTGAACGTGCTGCGTCAGTTTCCAACCCACAGTCTGCGGATTGATTTAGGTCGAAGCCTGCAAATTGCCGGAGATGTTGAAAAGCTTGTGAGCCAGACCAACCAGGTGACGACAGCGCTGACTCAAATTACCCAGGTGGTCACCCAAGATCAGGATGTGACAAGTTTGGCAGACCTGCGGGAATCTGGAACCTTTGGCTGGCGGCTGAAATCCCTAATGGTCACCGATGGCAGCCGCCACCGGAGCTTCCCCGTGGATCTCTATCTGCCACAACTCCGTTCAACACCAGGATCCTCGAAGTTGCTAGCGGCTCCCGTGATTGTGATCTCCCATGGTTTGGGGTCTGACCGTACTACCTTTGCCTATCTGGCTCGACATTTGGCCTCCTATGGATTTGCTGTGGTTGTACCTGAACATCCGGGGAGTAATGCCGAGCAGATGCAGGCATTAATGACTGGGAAGGCCAATCAAGCGGTCAAACCCTCGGAGTTTATTGACCGACCGCTGGATATTAAGTTTTTACTCGATGAACTCCAGCGACTGTCTCAGACAGAACCGTGGTTGCAGGGACGACTCAACCTTAAACAGGTTGGTATCATGGGTCATTCCCTGGGGGGATATACCGCCCTGGTACTGGTCGGGGCTCCCATTGATTGGCGGCAACTGCAAAATGCCTGTCAAAGGGAGGCCGATACCCTCAACCTCTCCCTGCTGCTCCAGTGCCGAGCCTTGCAGCTGTCCCAGCCCCTCAATGGTTTGCAGGACAGCCGTGTCAAAGCAGCGATCGCGCTTAACCCTATCTCCAGCGGTATTTTAGGCCCTGACAGCCTCCGTCAAATTCAAGTACCCGTGATGCTGGTAGCGGGGAGTGCGGACACCATTGCCCCTGCCCTCTTAGAGCAAATTCAGCCGTTTACGTGGCTCACCAGCCTGGATCGCTATCTCGTCTTGATTAGTGGCGGCACTCACTTCTCAACCACTGGGGAAGCAGTTCCCGGTAGTAAACCCCTGCCGATTCCCTCCCAGGTGATTGGCTTCAATCCCTCCGCCAGTCGCCGCTACATCCGGGCATTCAGTGTGGCATTTTTTGAAACCTACGTTGCCAACCGTTCCCAGTATCGATCCTATCTCAGTGTTGATTACGCCAGAGCGATCAGCACTCCCCCTCTAGATCTGAGTTTGATTCACTCCCTGAGTGCAGATCAACTGACACAATTGATCAAGACCTCCCTGATGCCATCCCAGAAGTCCCATTAGACATTGAGGGGTCTCAGCAATCCGCTATAATCGAGAACTGAATTTTAACGCCGATCTCCCTCAGTGCTGTGCCATCGACCCCTTTCCTTGGTCAAGCCGTTGATTATGTAACGTCTTTGTAGCGACCCACTATGGCAACTATCAACGATAACTACCTGAAGCTCAAAGCAGGCTATCTGTTTCCCGAAATTGCCCGCCGGGTCACTGCCTTTGCCGCCGCCAATCCCGATGCCCAGATGATTCGTCTGGGGATTGGCGATGTCACCGAACCTCTCCCTGAAGCCTGTCGAACCGCCATGATCCAGGCAGTGGCAGACATGGGCGATCGCAATACCTTCAAGGGCTATGGCCCAGAGCAGGGCTACGCCTGGTTGCGGGAAAAAATTGCCCAGCACGACTTTCAATTGCGGGGGTGCGAGGTCGATGCATCAGAAATCTTTATTTCTGACGGCTCAAAGTGTGACTGCGGCAATATCCTGGACATTTTTGGCGACAACAATACCATTGCTGTCACCGATCCGGTCTATCCCGTGTATGTTGATACCAACGTCATGGCAGGCCATACGGGGGATGCCAACGAAAAAGGGGAATATGGTGGCTTAGTTTATCTGCCGATTGTTGCCGAGAATGATTTCACCGCTGAGATTCCTGCCCAAAAGGTCGATCTGATTTATCTCTGCTTTCCTAACAATCCCACAGGTGCTGTTGCCACCCGTGACCATCTCCAAGCTTGGGTCAACTATGCTCGCGCCCACGGCTCGATCATTTTCTTTGATGCCGCCTACGAAGCTTTCATTACCGATCCGGCCATTCCCCACTCAATCTACGAAATCGACAGTGCTAGAGAGTGCGCGATCGAGTTTCGTTCCTTCTCGAAAAACGCTGGCTTTACAGGCACCCGTTGTGCCTTCACAGTTGTCCCAAAAACCCTGACTGCCCAAGCTGCGGATGGTTCTGCGGTTGAACTCTGGAAACTCTGGAATCGTCGTCAGTCCACCAAGTTCAATGGGGTATCCTACATTGTGCAACGAGGGGCGGAAGCGGTCTATTCCTCTTCAGGGCAGACTCAAATTCAGGCCCTTGTTCGTTTCTATATGGACAATGCCCGGATGATCCGTGAGCAACTCACTGCTGCTGGGCTTGTGGTTTACGGGGGAGTGAATGCCCCCTATGTCTGGGTCAAAACCCCCCGATGGACTCTCTAGCTGGGACTTCTTTGACCAGCTCTTGCACACCTGCCACGTTGTCGGTACTCCTGGTTCGGGCTTTGGGGCTGCTGGAGAAGGCTATTTTCGGATTTCAGCATTTAATTCCCGAGAGCATGTAGAAGCGGCAATGGCACGAATTATTGACAAAGTCAAGAGATAAAGCTGCGGTGGGCAATCCCCACCTCCCTGGAAAGCAACATCCTATCCATCACCCCACCCTCACGGCTGAAGCCGTTGCGAGTTGTAGCATCTCACCAATAATCAAGGCTGCTAACTGATCATCAATCGCCCGCCACTGAGGGTCGGTTGCCTTGCCGTCCTGCCACTGAAATACAACCTGACTGAACTCAATACAGTCTTGTCTGCTGCCATCGTTGGGGTCGTGCTCAATCCATGTGAGGCGATCGGGATTCAGCTGAAAGTCTTGCACAATCCGAGTTGCCAGTTGTTCTAATTTATAGGGAATAAACCACCCAGTTTCACAACCCCTATCAGACACCATAACAATCTTATGTCCAGGATGTTGTTGGAAAATACGTAAATGGCAATGGAGTTGCCAAACATAACCATCTTGTCCGGGAACATTACATTGATAGAGTTGATCCACAATTCTCATGGTTAGCATCATTGAAACAACAGGCATCTAAACCTATGGGTCAGCGAGTCAATCGGGCATTAATAATGATGAGCAATCACTAGGGCATGGTTTCGAGTGAGAAGATTGAGTTCTGATTCCAGGGAGACTGGAGTCCAGCAAGATTTTTCATTGAAGAGAGGCATTTCCTGCCAGCAGCTCCGGCAAAACCAATAGGTCTCGTGGTGGCGGGTATGGCGAAGCATGGGGTTGGAGCAACAAGGGCAAGCGTTCATGGTAAATTCCTTTCATAAAGCAGCGGGGTAAAATCATCATTCACACGAAGGGGTTTAATGAAGTTCTGCAGTTTTCAATAATTGGAGCTTATTAGGAGATTCTGGAGAAAGCTTGGAGAATTGGGGAGCTTTAATTACGTTTCCCAACAAAAACATCATTGTATTTATCAACATTAGTAACAAAACTAGGCACTGGTTTCCAAAGAGGTGATGATTCACCGAGAGCCATGTCTAACAGGGCGTTGAGCTGATTTATCCCGAATTTCTTGAAAACCTCATCTGGAGAAACTTTCTGACATCTATCACCCTTTATCAGTCCAGCGCCCAAAACCGCTGGGGATGAAAAACCGGAGTCTTTGACCCCTAAACTATTATCTTCAATCAATGTTTGAAATCGGGTATCAATTGGTGTTTGAAAATGCTTAAATTCCATGAATTAAATTGCAGATGAGAAATTGTTATAGTGACCCCTTGTGACATGAAGTACACCTGATTGAGACAGGAAAAGGGTTTCAGCTTGTTAGTTGTGCCACACTTTTTTAACTAAATGAAGTTTTACAACGGATCTCGCTTACCATGCCATTGCTTGAGCAATTTGCTTGACGAGCACTATTGGCAGAAAGGGCTTCGAGATCGTCAGTACCACCCCCAGTTTTGGTAACAGTTGGGGGTTGGGCAGGTAGCTGTTCGCTGTTAAAAGTACTACCGGAATGGGTTGAGTTTCAGGATTGGAGCGCAGCTGTTGCAGAAAGGCAAATCCATCCATCTCAGGCATCATGACATCAAGTACGATCGCATCTGGTTTTTCAGTACTGGCCTGTTGCAATGCCTCCTGTCCTGAGGTTGCTGTTAAAACTTCCCAGCCTCCCAGACGCTGCAAGCAGGCTGCCACCACTTCTCGGATCGCCTCTTCATCATCGACGACTAAAATTCGTTTGGATGTCACACCAAACGCCCCCACCGTCTGGTTCTGGCCAGCCTGATGTGTACAAAGCATCTTCGGATCACTTGTACTAACATACCTAAGGATTTAAATTCTAAACGTAGCAGCGGTTCTAACTTAGACGAAGAACATGGAGAAAGTTTGGAGAAACCCCCAATTTTCTTAAGAAAAGATAAAATTACTTTCGCTTGTTTACACCTCTTTTCTCCTAGCAGCTGACTGATTCCCAGCCAAACCCTATCCAGATCGGAAGAAAAATCAGGTGAGATCCCAAGGATTACCCAAAAACAGGTTTGAGTGAACGGTCTGCATTTTGCTTACGGGGAAGCTGATCACCCAGCCGACTCGCATTTTCTCGGAGGATATGGAGAATACTGCCTCGAACCAGGACTTCCAGGCGTAATCGCTCTGCTATCGGAGAATTGTGGGGATTTTTAGGTTTGCTTTGGGAAGCTGAGTCCCCTTCAACCCCGTAAAGATGAGGGAGTTGACTGAGAATATGAGCAATCAGCTTTTGCTGAAATTCATGAATCGCAAAAACGAAATGATAAGGGTACTCAGGATAATCATCCAAGACATCCTCAATGGCTTGAACGACTCGTGGCAATGTCAAGTTAGTAGATTCGTGCACCATTTTTGTCCCCAATTCAAGATCGTTAATGATGAACAGCATTGACGCATTGGCTTGACCCATACCTGATGTGATGCGCCGCAAAGGGGATGTTGGCAGGATACTGCCGTCTATCCCTAGGTTGAGCCTTGAATCAGTTGTAAATTAAAGGTAGACTAAAAAAGATGGAGAAAGTTTGGAGAAACTTCTCGCTCAGATCAAGAAATGTAAACATATTTATACTTTTATTAATCAATGCCAGCCCAACAAGCGACTAATTTCCTGGGAGATCTGAACTGGATCAAAGGGTTTAACAATGAGTCCCGCAACACCGAGCCGTTGATATTGCAATTGCTCGGTGGGTTGAACTTTGGCCGTGAGGAAGATGACAGGAATAGAGGCTGTCTCGGGGTTGATTTGAAGCTGTTCCAGGGTTTCTAGCCCGTCCATTCCTGGCATGGAGACATCTAGCAAAATGGCATCGGGGAGTGCAACCGCCGCTTGTTGGATGGCTTCTATGCCAGAGGCAGCTACCATGGCTTCCCATTTGGCCAGTTTGATCAAGCAGGTTTGCACGACCTCTCGGATACGTTCTTCGTCATCGACGATCAAAATTCGTTTCGTGGTCATTGCCCCAGTTCCTTCCCCTGATTTAAATTTAGTGGGGTTGCAGCGGCAAGGTAAAGAAAAAAGTGCTGCCCTGACCCCAAATGCTCTCGACCCAGATTTGACCACCGTGTTGCTGCACAATCGACTGACAGATTGCCAATCCTAACCCTGTACCGCCCTGATCGCGGGAGTCCGAGGCATCCACCTGTTGGAAGCGCCCAAATATGCTTTCTAGTTTATTGCTAGGAATGCCGCGCCCCTGATCTTGAATGGAAAAGAGAATGTGGCGGGATGCCGGGATCACGGGATGACGAGACAGCGGTGGAAAAGGAATCTCAGCATCTCTCGCACTCACCATCTTATCCTCCCTGACTGCTGCCCTGAGCCAGACGATGCCCCCAGGGGATGAAAATTTAATGGCGTTGCTGAGGAGATTGGTCAGGGTTTGGATGATGCGATCGGGCGCTACCCAGATCTGAATGGACAAGGGATAGATGACTAATATGACACCTGCTTCCTGGGCGCTGGTTTCCATGACTTCGATGGATCGCTGCATCAGGTCTGCGGCATCACACCATTCTCGAACCAGAGAAACTTTGCCCGCTTCTAATTTTTCTAGGTCGAGCATGTCGTTCACCAGTCGCACGAGGCGTTCGGTGTCGATCGCCGCAATTTCAATCATCCGCCGCATGGCCTCCGGTTCATCGTCCATCACCCCGGTTGCCAGCAGCCCCAGTGATCCTCGGATCGAGGTTAAGGGGGTTCGCAATTCATGGCTGACAATCGAAATAAATTCGTCCTTGAGTTTCTCAACCGCCTGCCGTTGAGTGATATCTTCCCCAATGCCCATCACCCCCACCACTTCGCCCGTGGGGTTGCGCAACAGCGTATGGCTCCAGTTAATGACTTTTTCTTCCCTAGATTTGGTTAAAATCCTCGTTTGCGCCGACGGAAAAGATTCCTGCCGGAGATTTTCCTGAAACTGCCGGAATTGCTCCTGGGCTAGATCCGGTAAGACCAATAAATCAAACCAGTTTTGACCAATCATTTCCGGCTCTGTATATCCGGTTAATTTCAGCAGGCAGGGATTGGCGGCATTGATGGTGCCCCTGGTGTCTGAGTTGAAGACTGCCAGGTTACTGCTCTCAAACAGCGATCGCCAGCGTCGTTCAGCTTCTTGTAAAACCGCAGCGGATTGCTGGCGTTCTTGTAGTTCTAGTTGCAATTTTTCGTATAGCTCAGATTGCTGGATGGCGATCGCCAATTGATTGGCAATTTGTTTAACCAAGTCAATCTCAACCTCTTGCCAGGGACGAGGTGCGGAGCATTGATGAATACATAACAACCCCCAGAGGTTGTCTCCATTCAGCAAAGGCACAATTAGATTGGCTCGGATCTGAAACCGTGCCAAAACATCCCGATGACAGTCGAGAAGCCCAGCGGTTTCGATATCATCGATGGCTTGGATTCTGCCCTGTTGATAGTAGACGGCATATTGCTCTCCAAAGCAATGGTCGTGAATTCTAATTTCTAAAACAGAGTCAAATCCTGCCGTCACGGATTCTGAGACAAACTCACCGTCGTCGAAGTTGGCATCGGGATAGAACTTGAAGATACCGACCCGATCCGCATGGATAAATTGACGAATTTCTTCGGAAGCTGTCCTGAAAATAGTCTGGAGATCCAGGGATTGACGAATTCGCTGACTCATTTCTAAGAGTAAAGATTCTCGCTCAGCCTGCTGGCGAATCACGTCTTCAGCCTGTTTACGAACGACTTCGTCGCGCTTGGCGGCGCTGATATCGGTGTTGATTTCCAATACCTTAATCGGCTTCCCGATCTGATCTTTCTGCATCACCCAGCGACTATCGACAATCAGCATCCTCCCATCGCGGTGGGTATGAACCAGTTCCCCTTCCCAGTATCCCTGCTCCAATAGCTCGGCTTGAATCTCTGCCAGCGGCCTGGGAAATTGGGTTTGCAGGAGGGTGTGGGACACTTGGCCGATCGCCTCTGCTTTGGTCCAGCCATACATGAACTCTGCACCCTGGTTCCAGAACGTGATCACATCATTCAGATCGTGGGTCAGAATCGTGTCGTGGGCGAGATCCAACAATTGTGCCTGTTCGTGCAGAATCAACTGAGTGTGTTGCTGATCTAAGAGGGTTTCCAATAGGCGATTGTTCACCCGAGTCAGTTCGGCGGTGCGTTCTGCCACTCGTTGCTCTAATTCCCCATTCAGCTCTTGGAGTGCTAACTCCGCCTGCTGACGTTGTTTGAGTTCCGACTGAACCTGCTCAAATAAGGTTGATTGCTGCAGCGCAATGCTAACCTGGTCAGCTAACTGTTGCAGCAAATCAGTTTCTGAGGTTTGCCACTGGCGAGGGGCTAAACAGTGGTGGGCAACCAGTAACCCCCACAGCTCATCTCCCTGCAAAATCGGCACCACGATATTTGCCTGCACTTGAAAATTTACTAGGAGTTGCAGGTGGCAGGGGCTGATGCCAGCCGTATAGATGTTAGATTTCGCTGTCACCAGCCCGTGTTTAAAGGGTTCGACATAGGATTGGCCAAAGCAAGGGTCTTCGATCTGGGTTCCTAAAATTGATGTCCAATTGGTTCCCACCGACTCCACAACAACGGTGCCGTTCCAGGTAGGGGAAAATTTGAAGATAATCACCCGATCAGTTTGCAGGTAATTTCGCACTTCATCCACGGTAGTTTGGAGCGTGTCTTGCAAATTCAGCGATCGCCGAATCCGTTGGGTAATCTCCATCATCAGGTGTTGATGTTCTAGTTGCTGTTGCAGCATCTCCTGGGCTTGCTGGCGTTCTCGCAGTGCTGCCTGCTGAAGGCTAATATCGTAGTTAACCCCAATCATCCGTTGGGCTTCACCCTGGGAATTGCGTTGCACGATGGCATTGGCTTTCAGAGTTCGAAGGGTACCATTGGGGCACACAACTCTAAACACCGGATCGTAGTCTTTTTCACCTCGAATCGCTTGTTGAATGGCCTCCCTTGCCATGGCCTGATCCTCGGGATGGACGCTGGCTTCCCATGCCTGATAGGCTCCTAAAAAGTCTGCGGGATCAATGCCATAGAGTTCATACATGCGATCGTCCCAGACCAGATGGTCATTGACGATATCCCAGTCCCAAATCCCCATCCAGGCAGATTCTAAGGCCAGCCGCAGCTGTTCTTCCCGGTGACGCAGCACGGCCAGGGTCTGATCGGTGTTGGCGGTCAGGGCTGCAACTTGCCGCTGAAGTTCTCCCTGTTTAATGACACTGTGAAGTGCCAGTCGTAAGGTCTCAGCGGTCAGGGTTGAATGATAGAGATACTGGTGGGCACCCTGTTGCAATGCCTGCGCCACCCAGTCCTCGTTTCCTCCCTCGATCAGCATCACCACGGGTAGATCGGGGCAGCCAATCTGAGGTTGGAGGGCTTGCAGGAACTCCAAGCCATTCAGATCGGGCAGTAAACCGTTCAGCAAAATCGCATCGGGTTGGGCAATCCGGTATTGTGCCAGTCCGGCTGCCCCGGTGTCTGCCTCTAATAGGGTATAGGTGTAGCGATTGTCTTGCAACAGATAGTGACGCAGCCGTTGCCGCTCTTCCGGAGAGTTCTCCACCATCAGAACGGTGCGCGATGCTTGAATCATGGCTTTGCTTTCCTTCAACGCGGCGACGGCTTCATGAGGGCGGACACCAATTGCTGCCGACGAATTTGCCCCGGTTCGAGACGATTGAGCACCCGAGCAATTAACTCCGGTTCCAAGACTGGCTTGCGGATATAGTCATCTCCCCCAACGGCAAAAGCCTGCACAATGGTTTCGGCATCGTGATGGGCGGTGAGAAAGAGAATGGGCAAGTTACCCCACCGGGGGTCGTTGCGCACCACCTGGCAAAGTTCAATCCCATTAAAACCTGGCATTTCTACATCTAAAATTAATAGGTCGGGAACCGTGGTCGTCAGTACCTCCCAAAAGCGGGTCGGATCGAGGAGGGGAGTTACCTGCAATCCCCAAGGGGACAAGATGGATGATAACCGATGTAAAATCACCGGGTCGTCATCGACAACCATGACTTGACCGATGACGGATTGAGGTCGGTAGAGCACCGGAGCCTTGGATTGATGCAGTGAATCTTGAATGGCTTGAAAAATTTGCGCTGGAGCAATGGGTTTCTGCAGAAATGCCTTTGCCCCCAGACGGGCCGCGGCGACGCGATCGCAGAGGCTATCTCGTCCCGTAAACACGAGTACTGGCAGCTGGGGATATTGTTGTTTGAGGGCTGCCAGCCAAGTCAATCCATCTTCATTGCTGGGGGAAAAGGTGAGATCTAACAAAATCACATCCGGTAAGGTCTGATCGAGGATCTGATCCGCTGCCGCCAGATTCGCCGCTACTTCTATCTGGAGCGATCGGGCACTGGCCTCAGCCTGCAATCCTTGGGCCAAGATTTCATCATCATCCACCACCAGCACCAGGGGGGATGGGGTCAGCGGTAAGGGGGGCGAAGGGGCAATTGCCGCTGAGTCGGGCTGCTTAAAGACAGGCTCCCGGTTGAGTTCCTGTTTCAGATCGGCAACCCATGCCGCCATCTGGAGATTGTCTGCCATGGACAAAGAGCGATCGGGACGTAAGATATCCTCAATTTGCTTTGCCAGGGTAGAACCCTGAGGAAAACCATACACCCCCAAGGAACCCACTAATTTATGCGCGGTTTGCTGGGCGGCCTGCCGCAGATCCGGTGTCAACTTACCCTCCTGAAACGCCACAATCACCTGACTCAGTAAGTGAATCTGTTCCGTGAAGGACTCTTTGAACCGCTCCCATAACCCCAACATCACCGTCTCAGCGGTTTCGGCAGCAGCCTGGGGTTCTGCACCCACAGCCGCTGCCTGACTTTTGGCAGGAGCGCCGGTCTCTAGGGGCCGGAGGCGATAGCCAAAACCATACATGGTCTCAATGAGATCCTGACTGGCTCCGGCTGTCCTGAGTTTCTGGCGAATCGCTTTGATGTGGCTGCTGATGGCGCTCTCCGTCGGGGGTTCATCCCGTTCCCATAGGCGATCGATCAGGGCGGCGCGACTAAAGATTCGCTGGGGGTGCAACAACAGTAATTCTAGAATGCCAAATTCTTTGGGTGTCAAACGCAATAATTGCTGGCCGTAACGGATTTCATTCTCCCTGCGATCCAGCTGCAAGTTTTCCCAAGTGACAACGGAGGCGACGGTTGTACTACCACGGCGCAGTAAGGCTCGCATCCGTGCTAGCAATTCTGGTAAATTGAACGGCTTGATCATGTAGTCATCGGCGCCAGCATCCAGACCCATGATGCGATCGGTTGCCCGATCCTTTGCCGTCAACAAGAGAATCGGGATCTGATAACCCTGGGTACGCAGCCGTTGGCAAACCCTAATGCCATCCAGTTCCGGCATATCAATGTCTAGCAGTACCAAGTCATAGTCAAACTGTGTTGCTAAATCCAGGGCAATTTGACCATCTACTGCGATCTCAACGTTGTAGTGATGCGCAATTAAGGTATTCTCCAGCAGCGTACGAGTTGCTGGATCGTCTTCCACCAATAAAATTCTCACAGTTGATGCTGGGTCATCGGGAACCAATGGGGGGGCGACTGCCAGGAATCGCATTATCAGCAGTTTTGCTGTCAATGACTCACCGCAATAGTCATTCTATCGAGCAATGGAACCGGAAGCGGCAGGTTGAAATGATTCTGCGGGTCCTGTAAGAATGGATCACACGCCCTAGACTACACTCCAATACTCGCAGACAAGCCAAGCTTTAGGGTTCTTCTCCCACAAGGGTTGAAGACCAAGCCCGAAAATTGGCTTGCTTCAAGGCACTCACCGTGGCTTGAGCATCTTGCACCCGGAACTGAACCCCTAGCCGCACCAATTGCCGTTGGTCATGGGAGGCGATTATTGCGATCACCAGGGTTTTAGCCTTGTCTTCTTCGAGGCGCTGTCCTTTGAGCACATCCCGCAAACGATGCTGCACTTCAATATCCCCTGCCTGCTGGGGCGGGAGTTCAACCATCACCATGCGGACATCTTCAATTGGTTCGGCATCTTCCACAATCAGCTGACATTGTTCATCGCGGCGATCGACCTTTCCCCAAATCATTAAGCGACGATCGGGCTGAATCTGCTCCTTAATCCGCTCATAGCTTTTGGGAAAGACCACGGCTTCAGCATGTCCTGTGAGATCTTCGAGCTGCACAATCGCCATGCGATCGCCCTTTTTGGTCGTAACAGCTTTGACTGCCGTCACCATCACAATGGCACTGACATGCATGTCTTCAGGTTGGGATTCCAGGTTACAGAGGCTAATGGGAGCCAGTACCTGAGCCGATTGCTGGATCGGTTTCAGGGGATGATCCGAGATATAAAAGCCGAGCAATTCCTTTTCCAGGCGTAACTTTTCCTGCTGGGGAAAATCTTCGACCTGCGGTGCTTTGGGAGCTAACTCATAGCTGGACTGCGTTGTAGCCCCAGGAGGTGGGGCCAGGAGATCGAACAGATTTCCCTGACCGATGGCGCGATCTTTGGCTCGGGATTGTGCCCAGTCCAGCACCAGTTCTAGATCATGGCTCAACTGCTTCCGATTCGAGTTGAGGCGATCGAAGGCTCCACACTGAATCAAGGCTTCCAAGGCTCGCCGGTTGACGGAGCGGTGATCAATCCGAGCATCCTTGAGACAGGCGACGCGATCGCACAGATCGGCGAGGGACTGAAAATCAACCCCCCTGAACCCGAGCTGCCAAGAGACACTCAATGGCACCGACGCCAACATTGCGCACCGCTGACAGTCCAAACAGAATGCGGTCTTGCAGGGGGGTGAAATCGACCCCCGAGCGATTGATATCCGGTGGCTCTACCTGAATCCCCATGGTAACGCAGGAGCCAATATACATCTGCACCTTCTCCTGATCCCCACTGTTGGCGGTTAAAAGTGCCGCCATATACTCCACGGGATAATTGGCTTTTAGGTACGCCGTCTGGTAGGTGACATAGCCATAGGCGGTGGAGTGGGATTTATTAAAGCAATACTCAGCGAACTTGACCATCTGATCAAAGAGATTTTCGGCAATCTTGGATTTGATGCCGTTCTTGGTCGCCCCATCAATGAAAATTTCCTGATGTTGTTGCATCTCGGAGGCTTTCTTTTTCCCCATGGCTCGCCGCAGTAAATCCGCCTGCCCAAGGGAATACCCAGCGAGATCCTGAGCCATTTTCATGATCTGTTCTTGATAGCACAGCACCCCATAGGTTTCTTCAAGAATGGGTTGCAACAATTCATGCTGATACTCAATCCGTTCTCGACCGTGTTTGCGGTTGATAAATAACGGAATCAGCCCTGCATCTAAAGGCCCCGGTCGATAGAGGGCTAAAATCGAAGAAATATCCTCTAGGCAGGAGGGTTTGAGTTCTCGGACAATTTGCCGCATCCCCGAAGACTCTAGCTGAAAAATTCCCTCTAATTGTCCCTTGGATAACAGCTCATAGGACTTGAGATCATCCATGGGAATCTGATCAATATCAATGGAAATTCGCTGGGTTTGTTGGATCAGATCCACGGTTTTCTGAATCATGGTCAGGTTCCGTAAACCTAGAAAATCCATCTTCAATAGTCCCAAAGTTTCCAGATCTTCCATGAAGTACTGGGTAATTACAGAGCCGTCATTGTTGCGTTGCAGGGGCACAATTTCATCCAAGGGTTCAGCGGAAATCACCACTCCGGCCGCATGGACTCCATAGGTTTTGTTGGTGCCTTCAATCCGCATTGCCATATCTAGCCAACGCTGGACAATGGGATCTTGGTCATACTTTTCCTTGAATTCCGGTGCGGGCGTTTGATCGGAGATCATGACCTTCAGCTTCACAGGTTTGCCCCGCACCACCGGGATCATTTTTGCCATGCGATCGGCATCCCCATAGGGAATATCTAACACCCGCGCTACATCTTTTAAAACGGCCTTAGAGGTCATGCGGTTAAAGGTAATAATCTGCGCCACCCGATCGTCCCCATACTTGGCGGTGACGTATTCGATCATCTGGGTACGCTTTTCAATGCAGAAGTCGGTATCAATATCTGGCATGGAGATCCGCTCTGGGTTGAGAAAGCGCTCAAAGAGCAACCCATGATGCACTGGATCAATATTGGTAATTCTTAAGGCGTAAGCCACCAGGGATCCGGCTGCCGAGCCTCGACCCGGCCCCACGGGAATCCCAATGTCTCGGGCATATTTGATGAAGTCCCAAACCACCAAAAAATAGGTGGAGAAGCCCATCTTCTGGATCATCTTCAGTTCATAATCCAGGCGATCGCGATAGTCCGCCGCAATTTCTGACCGCGAGGGGTGGTTGAAGCGGCTGAGTAAACCTTCCCAGGTCACCTGTTCTAAGTAGGTATCGGCGGTATGCCCCTGGGGCACCGGGAAATTAGGCAGGGGACTGCGACCGGTGATGTTGTAAGGTTCAATTTTGTCCGCCACAGCTTGGGTATTGGCGATCGCAGTTTGAATCACCGCTGCGGGTAAATGATCCTGGAACAGTTGCGCCATTTCTGCCGCAGACTTGAGGTATTCCGTGCCGCTGTAGCGGAGGCGATTATCCTCCGAGATCAGCTTGCCCGTTTGGATACACAGCAAGGCATCATGGGCTTCGACATCGTAGCAAGAGATGAAGTGAGAATCATTGGTGGCAATGTACTGAATTTCCAGTTCTTGGGCAATTCGGATCAGCTCCACATTCACAATCCGGTCTTCTTGAGAGCCGTGATCTTGAATTTCTAAGTAGAAGTCCCCTGCAAAGCGGTCTTTGTACCATTGAGCTACTCGACGTGCCACCTCGGGTTTCCCCTGTAAAATTGCCTGGGGAATTTCCCCCCCCAAGCAGGCGGAGGTGACAATTAAGCCGTCTCGATACTGCTCTAAAAGATCCTTGTTAATGCAGGGGCGGGAAAAAATTCCCTTACCCTGAACCCCTTTGAGGTTAGAGATTGTGGTCAGCTTCACCAGATTTTTGTAGCCCTGGGTATTCTTCGCCAACACCACCTGGTGATAGCGGGGACGCCGTTCCTGCTTTTCAATATCCCCGTTGATCACATACATCTCATTGCCAACAATGGGTTTGACGTTTTTGCTCCGGCAGACCTTGATCAGTTCCACCGCGCCGTACATCACCCCGTGATCCGTGAGGGCGATCGCGGGCATCCCCAGTTCCACCGCCCGATCCACGAGTTCGGGGAGTTGGCTGGCACCATCTAGCAGGCTGTAATCACTGTGAATATGTAGACCAACAAAGGACATAGCTGCCTAGAATCTCAGAAGGATTGTCACCAGCCTAACGGATTCCAGTACCCATCCCTGGTGGACGACGGAAAATCAGCATCCCGGCACTCTCAGGGCAAGGGCACGAGCCAGTGAGTTATAGAAACCCCAGA
Organism: Neosynechococcus sphagnicola sy1; assembly: GCF_000775285.1. Classification (NCBI taxonomy): domain Bacteria; kingdom Bacillati; phylum Cyanobacteriota; class Cyanophyceae; order Neosynechococcales; family Neosynechococcaceae; genus Neosynechococcus; species Neosynechococcus sphagnicola. The sequence goes on from NZ_JJML01000033.1 coordinate 27,822, forward strand.
TATTTTGAGAGTTTGAAACCCAGCCAAATTCCTAAAAAGCCACCCACCATGCCCAACAGAATCGAGGTGAGGGAAAAGAGGCTGCCCCCCCAGAGGGCGGGCACATAGCTACCGATGGTAGAGCCAAGGAACATGGAAGTCCCGATTAAGAATCGATGCATTTGCAGGAGTCCTATAGTTAGTTGACGGACAAAACTCAAGAAGCAACCCTGTAAGGTGGGACGGAGTCCGCTCAAAGCTTCTCCAAGGGACAAACGCAGGTTCCTTGATCCAACCACTGGGAACCGACTTGATGCAGGGCTGCCATCACGGGCTGAATCTGCCGACCCTTGGTGGTGAGGGAATATTCCACATGGGGGGGGCACTTCCGCGTAGACGCGCCGCGTTGCTAGGCCGTGGCGTTCCAGTTCCCGGAGGCGTTGGGTCAAAATTTTAGTGCTAATGCCCGGTAAGGCTTCCAGGAGTTCATGGGTGCGGCGATCGCCCGCAAACAATTCTCGCAACACCAGAATCGCCCACTTATTCCCAATTAAATCCACCACAAACTGAATCGGGCATTGAAACTCCAGGCACGGTTCGATTTCACCCATAAAGCCAGCGGCCAGATGAACTTTTAGCTTTCTGATTGTAACAACTCATAAAATCCCTGTTCTCGACTGAAATGCCCAAGACCATGGATGTGTCCCAATCTTTTCCTTTAGGTAACTATGGGGTGCACGGGGTAACTATCTTGTGACCCGCCAAGGAATCAGCTAAGAGATCAAACAGCGTCAGACCTGTGCCCACACCCCAATGCACAACTGTCCTTTCAGCTTTTCCATCGTTCAGTGCCCCTCAGGGGCAAGGTTTCCCAGGAGAATATCCCATGGTTTCGACCCTACAACCGCCCAATCCTGAAGTGTTTCAAACGGAAACAAAAAGCACCGTTCAAGAAACGCTGCTAACTCCCCGGTTTTACACCACTGATTTCGAGAAGACCGCGAATCTGGATCTCTCGGCGCAGGAAAAGGGTCTGCAGGCGATGCTAACGGAAATGCGCACTGACTATAATCGCAACCATTTTGTCCGCAATGAGGAATTTGAGCGCTCCTGGGATCACATTGTTGGTGAAGAGCGCCAAGCCTTCCTTGACTACTTGGAGCGCTCCTGTATCTCAGAGTTTTCAGGGTTTTTGCTCTTTAAGGAATTGTCCCGCAAGTTGAAGGGGCGCAGCCCCATTTTGGCGGAGATTTTCCAACTGATGGCACGGGATGAAGCCCGTCATGCTGGATTTCTGAATAAGGCGATGGGAGATTTTAAGCTGTCCCTCGATCTGGGCAAATTAACCAAACAACGCACCTATACCTTTTTCCCCATCGAGTGGGTGATCTATACGGTCTATCTCTCAGAAAAAATTGGCTACTGGCGCTATATCCTGATTTATCGGCATTTAGAGCAGCATCCAGAACATCGCTTCTATCCGATTTTTCGTATGTTTGAGAGCTGGTGTCAGGATGAAAATCGCCACGGAGATATTTTCAAAGCGCTGCTGCGATCGCAACCTCAACTCTGGGACACTTGGCAATCGCGGCTGTGGAGTCGGTTCTTTCTCTTATCGGTGTTTGCCACCCATACCCTTACCGTCCACGAACGCTCAATCTTCTACGACATGTTAGGACTCGAAGCCACTTCCTTTGACCGGGAAGTTATCCGCGAAACCAATGCAACCGCAGGACGGGCTTTTCCAGTGATGCTAGATACGGATCATCCAGCATTTTTTGATCGCCTGCATCAGTGCTCCAATCTCAACTTAAAAATCAGTGAGATTAATCGTAGTCACCAGCCCCAGATTCTGAAGTTCTGCCGCAAGTTGCCGTTGGTGCTGGCAATTTTTGGACATCTACTGCGGCTTTATTTGATTAAACCAATTGATGCCGAAGCGTTACGAGGAGTCGTCCGGTAAAACAACAATGAAATTACTATCTCCATTGAGAATCGGTCAACACGTTGCCCGTCATCCCATTCTTCAGGGGGGGATGGCAGTGCGGGTCTCTGGCGCAAAACTGGCTGGAGCAGTGGCAAATGCAGGCGGGATTGGGGTGATCTCCACTCTGGGATTGGGATTAACCTCACCGCACCTGGAACCTCAGGGCAGTCCGTCCAAAAAGGGACGCTTTTTTGAAGCTAATCGCTTGGCGCTGATCGAGGAACTGCACCAGGCTCGGGCAATCAGTCCTAACGGTGTGATTGGGGTGAATGTTCTAGTGGCGATGCGGGATTATCCGGTTCTGGCTCGCACCGCTGCTGAACAGGGTGCCAATCTGATCCTGGTTGGGGCAGGGTTACCTCTTGATTTACCCGAATACACCGCCGACTATCCCAATGTGGCGCTGGTGCCCTTGGTATCTACCGTGGCAACTGCCCGCAAGATATGTGAGCATTGGCAACGTCAATATGGTCGGCTACCGGATGGGCTGGTCGCCAATTGTCCGGAAACAGTGGGCGGACATGTGGGGGTTCAGTCCGAAGCCCTGATGAATGACTGTAGTTTGAAGCAGTTGATCCCTGATCTCGTGAACTACTTGCATGACGAAGTGGAGCTGCCAATTCCAGTGATTGCAGCCGGCGGAGTTTGGAATCGGATGGATATTGATAAGATGCTGGCATTCGGTGCCAGCGGGGTACAAATTGGCACCCGTTTTATCCTCACCCATGAGTGTGACGCAGATCCACGCTACAAGGAATTTCATCTCCAGGCTCAACCGGCAGATGTGGTGATTGTCCCCAGTCCGGTGGGGGTGCCGGCGCGGGGGCTGCGAAATTCATTTACAGATCAGGCGATCGCCGCCAGTAGTCGTAGCACTAGCTTGGCACCGTTAACGACGACGGCAGTCCTTTCCCGGTTTTCCAAGGATCGATGTATTGCTAACTGTCTGCACACCTGTCTTTATCGAGATCAGCAAGAAACCTACTGCTTAATCCAATCTCTCCATCGGGCTGCCGGGGGGGATGTGGAAAACGGTCTCGTCTTTTCCGGTACGCACACTGGACAGGCGGATCGGATTCTGACCGTATCCGAGTTGATGGCCGAACTGACCTTGAACTAACCTGGCTCTTACCTTACTCGTGCACCGTTCCATCTGGCATGATTGCCCCCTGGAGGTCAGCATCCGTGAGAATGGTTCCGGTCAGATCTGCGGATCTCAGATCTGCTTTTCTGAGGATGGCTCCGCTCAGATCTGCGTAACTGAGATCTGCCCTTCGCAGACAGGCTTCACTGAGGTCAGTGGCAGCACCTCCCCATTGGGCTCGTTGACTCAGGTTTGCCCGACATAACTTTGCACCCTCTAAATTGGCGTGATGCAGGAGCGTGGCGCTGAGTTCGGCATAGCTTAAATCAGCGTTGGTCAAAATCGCGAATCCCAAGTCAGTTCGCTGATCGGAACTGGGACGCAAGTCCGCCTCAAACAATTGGGTAGCGTTCAAGTTGGCACCCGTCAAATTTGCGCCACATAAACTGGCTTTATTGAAGTTGGCTTCATTGAGGCCAGCCTGCATGAGTTTAGCGCCACTCAAATCCGCTTCCCGAAGGATCGCCCGATAGAGATCTGCATCACTTAGATCTGCTCCCCAAAGAATGGTTTCACTCAGATCGGCCTCTCGGAAAGTCGCTTGCCTGAAGTCCGTTTTCCCCAACCGGGCTTGGCGCAAATCAGCCCGACCGAAATCAGCGCTCTTGAGACTGACACCGATCAGATCAAGTTCCCGCAAAATGGCGTTGCGAAAATCCCGTTCCCCAGCGGCGTATTTTCTGAGAAGCTCATCAGCGTCCATGTTTACGATCTCTAGGTTGGTGAATGAACCGCTGGATTTAGCCTCGTCTGCCGCCCAACCGATGGCGCTAGTGGCTGCCGCAATCCCTAGCTAAACCTTTTGGTACTCTAGCTTTGATGAGTGCAATGGCATCCCCTCGGAGCCAGGGACGTTTTCATTTTCATGGGGTCTGGGGGGCTTTCAGTTGAGCAAAGCTTTCGGCCTGCTGAAGCACGCGATCGCTGATGCGACCACATACAATTTCACACAGCTCAAAAATAATTGGGTCGGCAATACCATAGTAGGCGCTTGTACCCTTGGGCTGTCGAGACAAAATACCCGCCTGGGTCAGGGCTTTCAAGTGCTTTGAAAGATTGGCTTGACCCAAGCCTGTGGCTTCGCAGAGTTCCATAACATTCATCGGCCCTGACTGGAGGCAGTTGAGAATTTGCAACCGACTAATTTCTGAAAGCACCTTAAAGTAGTCAGCCACGGCAGTGAGAACGGTTGGATCAGTGGTAGAGAGATGAGTTCTGAACATGGAAAAACTTGAGAGATTAAGATCAATCATTGTTACCAAGACTCCAGACACTTTTCATCCATCACTGCAAGGCTTTCAGCATCAGATCCAGCCTGATCAGGGCATTCTAGGTTTAAAAGTCGTCTAGAACAGTGGATTCAATAACTAACTGGTACTATAACTAACTGCTGATTAAAAGTATAGCCTTTCCCTATCTCACCCGCCAGCGTTAAGGCTATGCCCTAACCCCCGATTGGCAAGGCTCTTGCCCTCCTGGGCTATGTTGGGGCGAGAGCCAGCTCTTCCTAGTACAACCTTGTACGTCTCTTTGGCGGCAATTAAATTGTTCGCCGCAGGCTTTGCACAAATATTTCTGGATCCAATTGTGGTCATGCAGGGTAATTTTGCCGTTTTTCACGATCTGGTGACTCTAACAAGCTGGGCAATACATAGGCTAGAATCCAATCTCTGTAATCAATTTCTAGCAATCATCCTTTAGAAGACCAGTGCCGAAACGCACTAGTGCAACGTCATATTTGGGCACACCTTGATTATCCATCCAGTAGCGCAAGGACTTATTCTGGATGAATTTGGCAGTCCTTAGCGACTCATTGATGGCCCTGAACTGGGTAGTTTTTCCGTAAGCGTTGAACTAAAAATTAGCATCTGTTTACGCTACAATTTCCAGTATAATTTTACTTCTCTTTGCGGCTTCGTTCGCCCAGCGTCTCCGCAGGAGAAACCCCTCGACTCAACGCCTTATATCCCACCTCTAAAGAGGGTGGATTTTAGGAGATTTCTATAACGGTTAATCGCACCCTTGTCTAGCTTTCTCAAGTTTGATGTCTCCGCGATCATCCAGGGATATACACAGGGCTATTTCCTGATGGCCGATGAGGATGGAAAAAATCTCGGGTGGTATTCCAGTCGCCAACGGACGTTAATTCCGCTGGATGAGCGGTTCCATTACCCGCGATCGCTGCAACGGGTATTGAATCAAAATCGCTTTACGGTGGCGGTCAATCGGGACTTTGGGGCGGTGGTTCGGGGCTGTGCCAACCGCGACACCACCTGGATTTCCCCAGAGCTTCAAGAAATTTACTGGGCATTATATGAAACCGGTTGGGCCTACAGCTTTGAAACCTGGCAGGGGGATCAACTGGCGGGAGGGATTTTGGGGCTGGCGGTGGGGGGACTATTCATTGGAGAATCAATGTTTTATCAGATCTCCGATGGTTCTAAGGTCGCCCTGGTCAAGCTAGTACAATGGCTGCGATCGCGGCAGTTTTTACTGTTTGATGCCCAAATGATGAATCCCCATCTCGCCCGATTTGGTGCCTATGTGGTGTCAGATCGGGACTATCAAATCCTCTTAAAGCAGGCGTTGCGTCGCTCCTGTCGTCTGGAGTAGGATTGCAGCCATTGGCATCTGGAAATCCATGACCGTTACTGTTGAAGTTGCCCATGCTGCCGCAGGTCGCCTCCGGGTGCGGATTCCCCAACTGGCGGATGATCGAGACTTCACCCATCAACTTGCGGATTGGGTCTCAGCGCTAGACGGGGTCGAGGAGATGCGCATCAATGGCATGGCGAGATCGCTGATCATTGAGTACTCACCCGCCGTCCTCACAGAGTCAGCTCTTCTAGACCAGATCAGCGGTTACATCCAGCAGGCGGATAGGGTGCCACTGGATAGTGAGCCTTTGCCCTCTGAAACTCAACTCCTGGATCGCCCCGTCATCTCTGACTGGGAGCATTTACCCCTGCCCTTCCTGAGCTTGGGACTGGCACTGGTGACCGCGCCATTGGAGTTGCCGCCGTTGCTGTTTGGAGTAGCCCTTGTCGGAGCTGCACTTCCCTGGTTAACCCGTGCCGCCGACAGCATCGTCCAGGATGGGCGACCCAATGTGGATCTTTTAGACTCCCTGTGGATGTTCCTACATGCGCTGCGGGGAGAATTTGTAGCACCGGCCCTCAAGACCACTCTGGTGGGATTGCGTCGCACCTTCCGGGGCACGACCAGTGACGAGCGGGCTGCCCAGGCTCAGGCTCCCTTAGATTTTGCGCCGGATTTAACCTGGATGGAGTTAGGGCGGCTGCAACAACGGATTCCCCTCACAGCCATGGAGGTGGGCGATCGCCTAGTGGTGGCAACTAATCAATTGATCCCAGTCGATGGCATCATTCTTACAGGGGCTGCGACCATTGATGCCGCTGAGATGACCCGAGAGACGCTGCCGAGTCACTGCACCGTTGGGCAGGCCGTCTATGCCGGCAGTCGTGTGGTGGCGGGGGAAGTGGAGATTTTAGTGCAACGCCTAGGGGATCAAACCAGGGCAGCCTGGATCGCTCATCTAATTAAAACACTCCCGGTTTACAGCACCGACGTGGGCACCCAACAGGCGATGCTCTCCCATTGGGCCGTGGTACCGACGATCCTGGGAAGTGCTACTCTTTTTGCCTTTACAGGAGCCCTAGGGCCAGCGATCTCGCCCCTACAGCTGGACTTTGGCAGTGGTGTGCAAATTTCCATGCCCACTGCCATCCTCTCTGCCCTAGTCTATGCGGCTCGTTCGGGAATTTATATTCGCAGTGGCCGCGCCTTAGAAGCCTTGGCTCACTCCTCCGCTGTGGTCATTTACCACCCCACGGATGCCTTCACACAGCGGCAGGATTTTAGGGAAGCGATCGCCCATCTGGAAGCCCAGGGCATGATCGTCCAGGATCTGAATCATTTACCTCCCTCTGAAATCGCTGCGGTGGTTCACGATCTACACCGCCAGGGCAAGACCATTGCTTGGATTGGGGATGCGATTCCAGAATTTGCCTCCCATGCCCACGCGGATGTATCGGTTGCCATGGCGCGACCGGGGGATCTGAATTTAGAGTCAGCGGACGTGCTGTTGCTAGAGGAGGACTGGCACCACCTGATTCTGGCGATCGCGATCGCCAAACAGGCACTGGCAGTGGTTTATCAAAATACAGCAGCGATTGTGATTCCCAACCTAGTGGTGGTTTTAGGAGGGGTCTTCTTAGGGTTCCCCCCGATCATCGCGGTTTGCACCAATAACTGTACAGCTCTGATGGCTGAATTGAATGGGCTGGCAGCTTTTGCGAATTGGCAGCCTCCCCTGGTTCAACCCGCCCTAAGCCTGCCCCCAGATATCCCAACCCCAGCAGTAGCGAACCCAACTGTTGACCATGAGACCCCCTTCCCGTTTCTCAATTCTCTGTATTCCTGGCAACTCACCTAAGGGCGGAGAAGCCACTGGAGCATCCTGCAACCCTGTACAATTGACGGATGCATTGACGGAAGCTGGTTATGTTGCGTCGCATCTCGTTGGCAAAGCTAGGGTTAGTCGTGGGGAGCGTCCTCACGGTCATCGGGTTCATTGCTTATGCAACGGATCATCCGACGTTGAACTTGATCGGCTTCTTCTACGGCATTCCCCTGCTGTTGGGAGGACTGGCACTAAAAACCTCTGAACTCCAGCCGGTTCCCTTCACGGTTCCGACAACAGATGAAGTGATCGCCCTCCGTCAACAACAGGCGACGGTGACGCAAAAAAATTGCGAGAGGATGTCACCCGCTATCGCTATGGTCAGGACACCCATTTGGATGATGCTTTGAAAAGCTTGGGACTGAATCCTAACAAAGACAAGTGTCCGATCCTGGTTGGTTTGCGGGAGGACGTAACAATAGGAGCCTACACCCTGATTTTAGAGTTTGATTCTCCCCTCATTCCCCTTGAAACCTGGGTGACTAAACAGGAGCGAATTGAGGCATTTTTTGGCCCAGGCATTCAGGTGGAACTGACCCAACCGGAGGTCAATCGGGTAAACCTGTCTATGGTAGCCACCCCCACCCCTGAAACAGCTGCCGTCTAAAACCCGAGTGCCGTTTTTGATGATTGATAGTCAATGAGTGGCTGACTTCAATATTCCTGGTTGGCATCGGCATTCCAATGGTAGAGTTGCTTGGCCGATGCCACCCGTTGAAATTCTTGAGGGTGATACTCAAACCCTGCTTGATGCAACAGTGATCCTACGGTCTCAATGTCAGCTGCTGCCATGGGTTCGATCCGGGCATCCGCCCCAAGGGATTTAATCCTGCCCCGGACATAAATCACGGCTTCATAGAGGGAATCTCCCAAGGCATCCCCCGCATCACCACAAATCACCAGGCATCCAGCTTGAGCCATAAAGGCTGAGAAACTGCCCACATTACCCCCCACAACAATATCGGCTCCCTTTAAGGAAATGCCGCACCGTAAGCTAGCATCGCCCTCAATGATCAACAGCCCTCCGTGGGCAGAGGCTCCAGCAGCTACGGAGGCAAAGCCCTTCACCCTTACCTGACCCGACATCATGTTTTCAGCCACGCCCGTCCCGGCATTACCGGTGATCGTGACTTGCGCCTGTTGATTCATGGCAGCGGCATAGTAGCCGGTGTGCCCCATAATCTCCACCGCAATGGGGGCATCTAACCCCACGGCAATGTTATGGGCACCATCGGGGTTGAGAATTGCCACCGTTTTCGGGGCTGTCTGCCCCGAAACTTGATGCAGAAATTGATTCACCTGCCGCAGCGGCACCTGAGCCAGATCGAAGGTCACACGCTCCATACGTATAGCTCCTCCGGTGCGGGTTCATAAATGTGAGCCTGGTGGACATCGGGGAGATGGGCAAGGGAACGGAACTCGGAAGCGATCGCCACATAGGCATCAGTTTCTGCCACCACCGCCGGTTTGCAGGCAAAGGCATCCCGCACCAGCGCCAGTTTATCCACCGTCCCCATCAGCAGGGTATAAAAGCCATCTAAGACTTCAAAGCCCTGGTGCAAAGAGGCTTCAAGATCATCACCTTCCCGCATCCGCCATTCGAGAAACCGACAGGCGGCTTCCGTGTCATTATCGGTTTCAAAGTCAATCCCCAGGGGTTCTAGTTGGCGCCGGATTTGATGGGGATTGGACAGGGAACCGTTATGCACCAAACAAAAATCCTCCCCAGCGGTGAAGGGGTGGGCATGGGCAGGGGTAACGGCTGATTCCGTAGCCATGCGGGTGTGAGCCACCACATGGGAGCCTTGCAGCGACTGGAAGTCATAGCGTTCCGCAACGGCCTGCGGTTGACCCGCATCTTTGTAGAGGGCGATCGCCCGTCCGGTAGAGAGCAGATGCAACAGAGGGTAGGCGGCCTTCAACCACCCCTGCACCCTGACTGGAGGCAAATCTGTAACCAGTACCGCTTGGTTGCCGTGGGTCTGGATTTGAGGACGACTGCCAAAGTTGCCTTGAAAGGCTTTCACCACCTTAGACCAGGGGAAGTTCTTGTCCCCAGCGTAGAGGCTATATTGGCGTTGGGGTTGGGGAAGCGGGGCCGTGAACACCGCTAGGCCTGCCGAATCAGGGCCGCGATCGCTCATGCCGATCAGCATCGGCACCATTAGTTTCCCTAGGGAGGGGCGCAATTCCGGTTGTTTAATGAGGAGACCGACAATTCCGCACATGATTAGAAAAATTCCAAATAGCGGTGGACTTCCCATTCCGAAACATGGCGCATATACTCCACCCACTCCATACGTTTGAGGCTGATAAATTCATCGGCTAATACCCCCAAGGCGTCGGTGATCACCGGATCAGCAGCTAAAGCCGCGATCGCCGCCTCTAAATTTTGAGGCAGGGTGTGGATGCCCAGGGCTGCTAGGGCTTCGGGGGTGGAATCGTAGAGATTAAAATTCTGCGGTTCACCGGGGTCTATGGCTTTTTCAATCCCGTCCAATCCAGCCGCAATCACCGCTGCTGCCGCCAAGTAGGGATTGCAGGAACTATCGGGCAGCCGTAATTCTAGCCGCCCACCGGGGACGCGCACCAAGCTAGAGCGATTGTTATCGCCATAGCTAATATAGGCCGGTGCCCAGGTGGCTCCACTCAGCGATCGCCCCACGACCAAGCGCTTGTAGGAGTTGATCGTCGGGGCACAGATGGCCGTTAACGCTGGGGCATGGGCTAATAGGCCTCCGAGAAAGTGATACCCCAGGAGGGAAAGTCCCAGCTGCCGAGGATCCCTATCATCGGCAAACAGATTCCCCTGGTCATCCGAAATTGACAGATGCATGTGCATCCCGGTGCCGGTGCGATTGGCAAAGGGTTTGGGCATAAAGGAGGCAATCAGTCCTAGCTCCTTGGCAATTTCTGAGGCTGCCATTTTGAAAAAGATATAGCGATCGGCAGAGGTTAAAGCATCGGTATAGGTGTAGTTGATCTCGAACTGACCATTGGCATCTTCATGGTCAATCTGGTAGACATCAAACCCAACGGTTTGTAAGCTGCTGACGAGCTTTTCAATAAAGGTACGGCTGCGGGAGAGTCCTTTATAGTCGTAACAAGGCTTTTCTAAGGTGTCCGTAGTGTCGGCAGGAAAAACTACGCCCTTGGGCATCTCGTTGCAACAGGACAAATTCGGGTTCAAGTCCGGTGTTCAATGTCCAGCCCCGTTGTTTGAGCTGTGCCAACTGCTGCATCAACACAAAGCGGGCATCATAGGGATAGGGCTGGCCATCCACATGGCCGACACAGACTATGCGGGCAAATCCCGGCATCCAGGGCACCAGGGAGAGGGTCGCGGGATCTCCGACAGCCATGAAGTCATGACTATGGGGCTGTTGCCCCAGCCCCCACACGGCAAACCCAGCAAACCCTGCCCCTGGATTGAGAATGTCCTCAAAATGGCAGGCCGGAACGGCCTTTGTTTTGGCAGTACCATGAATATCGACAAATTGTGCCAGGATAAATTTTACCTGGTGATCGGCTAAAAACTGCTTGGCTTCGATGGGGGTCATGGGTGGGTTCTCTCTTAGAAAATTGCTGGAGCCTCGGGGGGGGATCAGCTCCGGTAAAACCATGGCGGCACCGACGGCACCGCCCCCCAGTTCCGGTGGCGATCGCCACCAGGGTACGCCACAGATAGGCTCCAAAGGTGCCATCGCACCAGAGGCGATAAAAGGGCTGGCCGTTGCGCTCACCAGGAATCACCGTCACCGCCACACCGATGAGGTTGGTGAGCAGAACAGAATGGGCCGATAACGATAACGCCCGAAAGTTAAGATTGCAGGTTTGCAGCAGCAATTCCGGCACACCTGTGCCATAAAGGGCCAGGGATAAATCCTGCCGCAGCACCGGGTAGACCTGGGCACGGGGGGGGCTGACAGACCTGACGGATCTGGAGCGTCAGGGAGCTATCCAGTCCATCTTCCAGGAGAAATTCCGTCATCCCGAGGCGGGCAATCAACCCTGATCCTGGAAGAACCCCCCAAGTATTGGGAGTCTCAGGAACGGAGATGCCGTGGCTGGCTAACCAGGGGGCGGCATTGGTACCTTTGACCCCATAGCGACAGAGAAATGACAGATCGGCAATCCCCAGATGGGATGCGGTTTGTTGATCCTGGGAACCTCTGATCAAGGCTGGCATCCCATTGATTTCCTGCCAGGAACCCCCAAGTTGCCGCAGGGCTTCATGGACTGGACTGAAACGGCGGGGAGAGTTCATTAACTTAACTCCATCGAACGACTCCCCTGCTTTTGACGCAGGTTGTTGGGGTCATAGAAGGGGGTGGGGCTGACCCTGGCTGTTACCAAGGAGCCATCGGAGCCACGGATGGAGAAGTTGCTGCCGATCACCGCCATTCCGGGTAGGACATAGGCGAGACCAATGTAACGTTGCAGGGTGGGGCTAAAGGCAATGCTGGTAACGCGACCGGCGATGCTCGGAGAGCGGTCTTTGACCATCGCCCCCTCTGCAATCACTAAGTGGCACTCTTGGGGGGGCATATCCCGAAAATCTGCCTCCAGGGTGAATCCAACCAACTGTTGTTTCGGCGATCGCTGGGCTAGAATCTGCAAACTGCGTTGACCAATAAAAAACTGGCTTATCCATCTTCACCGCCCAGGCCAACCCCGCTTCCCTGGGGGTCGTTAAACCATCGGTGTCCTGACCGATAATCAGGTGAGCTTTTTCCAAGCGCAGCAACCGTTGCGCTTCCACCCCAAATACCGCTAGATCATAGGGTTTGCCAGCTTCGAGGAGCACCTCCCAAAGGGCGATCGCCCACTCGGCAGCGACGTGAATCTCATATCCCCATTCCCCCACAAACCCCACTCGCATCAGCAGAGCCGGAATCCCCGCCACCACAGCATCCCGCACCGCCAAATAGGGAAAGGCCGTGCCAGATAGATCCAGGTCTGTCAGTTGAGCCAGGAGATCACGGGCAGCAGGCCCTGCGAGGTTGATCGCCGCGTGGGCACCCGTGAGATTGACGATGCCGCAATCCAATCGCCACAGGGTCTGTAGACGGGTGAGTTCTCGATAAATATTCGCAGATCCAGCCGTTGTGGTGGTGAAGTAAAAATGCTGACTGCCCCGTCGAGCAACCACCCCATCGTCCATTACGACGCCAGTCTCATCCAGCATCAATGCATAGCGAGACATGCCGATGGGCAAATTAGCATAACGTCCGGTGTAGACACGCTCCAGTAACTCCACCCCATCCGGGCCATACACCTCCAATTTTCCTAATGTGCCCACATCCACCATCCCCACCTGGGTACGGACTGCCACTGCTTCCTTACGAAGACACTCCTCTCGCCCCAGACCCGGTTGGGCGTAGTAAGCGGGTCGCAGCCAGATTCCGGCTGGCATGAATTCAGCCCCTAAAGCACCATGGTGATCCTGCAATGGCGTCCGCCGCTCGGGGGTAAATCCCCGCCCCGCCAAATGGGACAGGGGCACGGGATGGAAAAAAGGACGAGCTGTTGTGGTTCCCACGGCTCCGGGAGATTCACCCGTGATCCGAGCCAGAATTCGCAGGGCATTCATATTGGCATGTTTGCCCTGACTGGATCCCATCCCCACTGTGGTGTAGCGCTTAAGCAATTCAATGTTGTCAAATCCCTCCTGGGCGGCATGGCGGAAATCTTTCAACTGGAGGTCTTCGTCGAAGTCCACAAAGTTCTTGCCAGCGGGATGCTCAACAAAGGGATAGGGATGGGAGGGTGACTCGGGGGGAGGATCACTTGCCCCCATTGGTAACGGCGGCAACGGGATCGAATCAGCCTTGGCATGCGTCGAGGAACCTAGCAATCCCCAAGCGGCAGCCCAGCCAGCACGGTGTCCATCTAGCAATTTCTGCTCCCACTCAAACACCCCATTGACGCGGCCACAGGCAAACACCCCGGTGGGGAGGTGTTCAGGAACAAACTGCTGTAAAGCGTCATCAAACCGCATTTTGGCACCCGCTTGATACAGCAGATTGGCAGTTGGTGCCCAACCCACGCTCATGACAATCCCGTCGCAGGCAATCACCTGCTGGAAACCAATTTGGGGCTTGCCGTTGGTAGCCAGGGGGCAAATCACTGCACTGGCCACTCCATCCCCCGCTGGATTGGGTCTGGCCTCATAGAGACAATGACCGACAAACATGGGAATCCCCTGCGATCGCAGTTCGGCTATCCATGGGTTTTGGGGCGGCTGTTCCCGCAGATCAACGATCGCCATGATCTTGATGCCATGGTGCACTAAGTCTAAGGCAGCGCCATAGCCATCCCGATTTGCCACGAGAACAACGGCACGATCCATGGGCTTGACGGCATAGCGATAGATCAGCCGTTGGGCAGCGGAGGCTAACATCACCCCCGGTAGATCATTCTGACGAAAGACGGCGGGTTGTTCGGAGGCTCCACTGGCGACAATCACTGCTTTGGCTCGCATTTTTGTCAGGCGCTGGGCATCGATTAAGGGCACCCAATGATCCGCGTAATATCCAGCGGCTTGGGTGGTGGTTTGCAGGCGAATCCGGGGATGCTCGGTTACAGCCTCTAGGAGTTCGAGGGTTTTGTTTGCCTGGGATCTGTCCCCCCTGAGTTGATAGCGACCCGCCCCCCCAGCATTGGCATTCTCTTCTACAATCACCACATCGGCACCCGCCTCGGCGGCAGCGATCGCGGCGGCCAGTCCTGAGACACCCCCACCAATCACCAGCACATCACAGAAGTCATAGCGTTTGGGGGTGGGGGAATGGGGAGGAGCACTCTCTAACTTGCCCAGCCCGGTCATAGTCCGGATCAACCGCTCCCATACGGGAAACAGCCGCTGGTGATGAAAGGCTTTGTAGTAGAAACCCACCGGGAGCAAGGGGGCTAACAAATTGATCACGCTGGCGCGATCGCCCATGACCCCTCCCAGAGTATTGACTGCGATGAGGTTCATCCCATCTGCGACCGGGGTCACATCAGCCCGAACATTCAGTTGGGCTCCATTCTGCATCAGGGCGTTGATGTCATGATTAGCAAGGCTGAGAATGCCACGCGGCCGATGGTACTTAAAACTCCGGCCTAACACCCGCTGTCCGGCGGCCCAGAGAGCGCTGGTGATGGTATCACCGATGTAACCCCTAAACCGTTGTCCCTCAAAGGTAAAGCTGACGCTCTGGCTCCGATCAATCCACTCACCACTGATCGGAGGTAGGCGCTGACTTCGCGGTGTCCTTGGCAACTGACTCAAGTCCCATCCCCCCCGTGAACAGATAGGTGCGGAGAATAATATCGGACTGGGTGTCCCGATCGGCAATAAACCAGGTGTTGCTGGGGGTATGACACCACCACTCGCTTTGAACGCCGGGGGCACCCTGGCGATTAAATACATAGTCTGCCCAAGCGGCATTATCCGTGGTGTGGGGATCTGGCATCGGCTGGATTGCCCCACCATAGATAAATTCTGCAATCGGTCTGGCACCATGAATTGGACAGGTAATGAGTTTCATTGCTAATGCCCTACAGAAGCTGCGCCTTTTTCCCCGACCAGCGCATAGTTGGTAAATCGTTCCAGTAAGAAATCTTGAATCAGCGAGTGGTTGCGATCGCAGGCCACGGTATAGGCCATGGTCTTCCCAGAAACAGGGGTGGCTTTGAAGCCCCAAGTTCCCCACCCGGCATCCAGATAGAAACCCGCGATCGCCGTCTTGCCCATGATCGGGGCAAAATCTGGCGTCATATCTGCCATGCCAGCCCACTGCCGTACCACCTTGACGGGGGCTAAACAGGGGAATAGATCCAGCAGGTGGGCTGCCAGCCCTTCGGCAAACTCCAAGGTCGATCGGGTGGAATGCAATTCATAGGGATCAAGGGCCGATCCCATGACTAGTTCCCCACGGGCGGACTGACTCACATAAACATGTAAGCTACCGGAAACAATAATCGGATCGAGCCAGGGCTTCATCGGCTCGCTGACCATGGCCTGCAAGGGGTGAATGTAAAGGGGCGATCGTACCCCCACCATCTGTAAAATTCGAGGGCTAGATCCCGCAACCGCGCACAATACACGGGATGTGGCAATATTGCCTCGAGTAGTTTGCACCCCCGTCACCTGCCCCGCCTCAACCGTAATCCCTAATACCTCTGTTTGCTGATGGATTTCGACCCCCCGTTGATCAGCCCCCCGAGCATATCCCCAAGCCACGGCATCATGACGGGCAATACTTCCTGGGGCATGATAAAGCGCTCCTAAGATCGGGGCATGTCCCCCACAGTTCAGATCGATCTGAGGGCAGGCTTTTTGGACCACCTCCGGGGTGACCAACTCACTGTCAATGCCGAAGTGTTTGTTGACCTCCGCTCGCCAACGCATGGTGCGCAGGGCTGAATCTGAATGGGCCAGGGTAAAGTGCCCGCGGTTGGCATAAAACAGATTCAGGTCAAAATCCTGGGACAAATCTTGCCAGAGCCGCACCGATTGATCGTAAAACTTCACCCCTTCGGGTGTCAGATAATTCGAGCGGATAATGGTGGTATTCCGTCCCGTATTGCCGCCGCCAAGATAGCCTTTTTCCAAAACTGCGACGTTGGTGATGCCATGATCCCTTGCTAGGTAGTAAGCTGCAGCCAGACCATGCCCACCCCCCCCAATGATCACCACGTCGTAGAAAGCCTTGAGGCGATCGGGTCGGCGAAACATCCGAGGCTCTGGGTATTTTGGGGATAGGGCAAATTTCAGCAGTCGAAGGGGCATCTAATTTCCCAGGGGGAACTAGAGAATATGATGCAATCTTGATTCATGTATGTCAACAAAGTTTCCTGTTATGCTTCAAGAGCGGGTGTAAACTGCTAAGGTTACCCATCCATATAATCGATTAATAAATATTTTTGTAAGCTGAGAAAAGCATGGTAGTTTCTATGAAGATGAATTCATTTATAGGTAAGCAAATTCTCTCAATCATTCGAGATGGTGATTATGCCCATCCTGGGGAAGAAGAGGCAATTGAATTAACATTTCAGGAGATTCCCAAAGACAGGAAAAGATTACTGTTGGATGTGGGGTGTGGCCGTGGGGGAACTGCCAAATATTTACATTCCCATGGCTGGGGTCATGTAATCGGGATAGATATTGATGAAGTATCTATTAAGTATGCTCAGCATCAATATCCTATGCTTGATTTTCTGATTGGCAATGTTATTGATGCCCCCCAATTGATCAATCATCAGTTTGATGTAATTTATTTATTTAATTCCTTTTATGCTTTTGAGGATCAACTTGTCGCTTTAAAGTCCTTACGGAAAGTAGCCAAGGAATCAGCAACGTTGCTGATATTTGATTATTTAGATCGGGGCGGTTATGGTCAATCTCCCCAGGTGGAGGAGGAGTCTCCATTTTTGCCCCATCCGCTCAGCTTGGAAAATTTGGAGAGTAGACTGCTGTCAACTGATTGGTCTTTAACAAGTACAACTGATATTACAACGCAATATGAGGAATGGTATTCTCAGTTTATGAATAAAGTGTATTTGAAGCGCCAAGAAATTATAGAAATCGCGGGTGAGGATGGGATAAATCTGGTTTGTGAGTTGTATGGTGGTTTATTGGAAGCCATCCGGGGAGGCAATCTGGGTGGGTTGATAGTGAAGGCTCGACCTAGGGGATAACAGAAAATTGCAATCAAGATTCTTACGGTTGCTCTCTGAGAACTCATTGATCGTAATTCCCTAATGAATGAGGTGCATCTCCTGGGTTAGAATTCTGGAGTTAGTAGTTAGAACCAGAGAATCCTTCTAGATTCTGATACCTAGATTCTGAAGTCAGAATGTACTGCATACGACTGATAATCGCTAGATAAGAGCAATCTTAAGATGTCTTCTGCGTAGCTCTATCCCAGAGCCGGAAGGATTGTTCTGCTTCTACCTCATCTAGTTGCGCGTGGGTTAGAAATCCGTAAAGCATTTCCTTTGGCACCGTAGGAAAGGTGGGGCTACTGTTGATTCATGGTCTTCCAGGGGCATGGTAATTTCAGAATTCCACGATCGTAAGTTAGTCGGGTAGCACGGCTCTGGGGCAGGTCTTGGAGAATTTGTTGCTAAGACTGCCAGTTCAGGTGGTGAAAGTGACGCGCTTTTCACCGATTGAATTGGAAATGCTAAGAGGTTGAGTGGGGCTGCTGACCATGGCGACTCCGGGAGGCCTCACATCATTCATGATAAACCGTTATTGTGCCCGTGATGGGTAAGGGTTGGGTGCAACCATACCTAAATACTCAGCAGTTTGATTTTTTGATCTCTGCCACTATTTACTAAACTGAGAACAGCAGAGAACTCCAGTGGGTAATTGCAATGACCTTATTGCTGGCCGGTGATATTGGTGGCACCAAAACAATTCTCAGTCTGGTTGAGGCCCAACTCCCAGCGGCATCTACCCAAATTCACATCCAGACTCGTTATGAGCAGCGGTTTTCCAGCCCGGAATTTTTTGATTTAGTGCCGATGGTCCGACAGTTCCTAGATGCAGCCATCCCCTCCCTTGGCACTCAACCCCTACCAGAAACCGCCTGTTTTGCGATCGCGGGGCCTGTGGTCAATAATACTTCCAAGGTGACCAATCTCGGATGGTCCTTGGAGGCAGATCGTTTAGAACGGGAACTGGGCATCCGCCACATATCCCTGATTAATGATTTTGCTGCCGTCGGCTATGGTGTGTTGGGTCTTACCCCGACAGATTTATGTACCTTGCAGGCCGGCACACCTCGAAGCGATGCGCCAATCGCCGTCATTGGAGCTGGCACGGGATTGGGAGAAGGGTTTTTAATCCCCCACCCCGAAGGGCATCAGGTCTTTAGTTCCGAGGGGGGGTCATGCTGACTTTGCACCTCGCTGTGACCTGGAATTCCAACTTTTAAAGTATCTAATGGATAAGTATGGGGTACATCGTGTATCTGTTGAGCGAGTAGTCTCCGGTCAGGGTATTGTTGCCATCTACCAGTTTTTCCGCGACTGCTTTGGTACCTCCCATGCCCAGCAACCTGCCGATGAGTCTACTGTGGGTCAAATTGTCCGGACTTGGGAAAAGCAGGTCGGGAAAAGCGAAAAAACCGGTCGATCCCGCCGCCGCGATCGCCATGGCAGCCTTAGAAAAGCAAGATTACCTATCCGAAAAAACCCATGCAGCTCTTTATGGCTGCCTATGGTGCGGAAGCTGGGAATCTGGCATTAAAACTGCTTCCCTATGGCGGTCTATATATCGCCGGTGGCATTGCTGCTAAAAACTTGCCCTTGATGCAGGCGGATGGCTTTCTGCCAGCCTTCACGGCCAAAGGTCGCATGACACCCCTCCTGGAAAGAATTCCCGTTCATGTTGTCCTCAACCCCCAGGTGGGGTTGCTGGGTGCTGCCCTCTGTGCTTCGAGATTGTAAGGATAGTGCTGGTCAGGCAGTCTCTTAGAATCGGCGTTTAACAGTTTGATTTTGTCCTCATCTGGCTGACTAGCGCTATATTTTGCTGTGTGTGTCGGTAGAGCACCGCTTGATATATTGAAGGATTACATTAAGAATCAAAGTCCCCCTGGAAGTGCGGGGCTTGCATCCTATTCGTTTTGGTCAGGAGATCAGCTACCTTGAAAGTCATGTCTGCGGTCTTATTGTCGAGCAGTCTGCTGCTTTCTCCCTCGATATCGATAGTGGCTACAGCTGCACCTGCTAACTGTCCCCAGTCAGCTAAATACTATCAGGAGCAATTTGTGGCCGATGGTAGACCTATGGCCATGGTTTGCTACCTCTATGCCGTGCAGCGAGACCCAACCTCTGTGGGGCCAACCCCTGCTGAGACCCCCATCAATGACAAGCATTTGGTGGATATCTATGGGCGGCGGGTGCGGGATCAAAAGCTGATCTTCGATGAACTCTGGCGACCGCTTCCCGGCTTTGAGAAGGTCTTCTACGATACAAAGACGACTTCCCGGTTCTACACCAACGGGGTCACCATGCTCCAGATTATGGGGACATCCACCCTGGGGAATAATCCGACCAAGGTTGCCATACTCGTGAATTGTTCAGATTTAACCTTGACCTATGAGGGAGTCGCCCGTCGCCGGACACGCCTGTACGATTATGCTGATCAGTACAAGCTGGAAACCAATTTTCCTCAGGATCGCGTCGGTCAGATTTGTGACGCGATCGGTGAACCCCCGATTCGGATTAAGCCCCGTTAATCCGGGATCGGTGATGGTCATGGGTGAAGTTGCTCCTCTGGAACTCCGCCACCTCGGCCATCGCCAAATTCAGGTTTCAGACATGGAAATGGGAGATCCGCACCCCCAGGGAAATCATCGATAAGAACAACATAAACCCTACTCCATCCAACATAGTGGTCATCAGTGGGCCGCTAATCAGAGCGGGGTCTAGTTTGAGTCGTGTGAGTGCCATTGGCAGAAAGGTTCCGGCTACGGCTGCAATCAACACATTACTCACCATCACCAACCCCGCCACCGGAGCTACCCAGCGCTCCGTCGGATGCGCCCATAGCAAGGACAATAGGGAAAGGGAAATGCCGAGGGCGATCGCCGTTCCCATGCCAGCCAGAACTTCCTTGCGGAGAACTTGCCAGGTATCTTTAGGGGTGACTTCCCCGACCCCCAAGCCCCGTACCGTTACTGAGAGGACTTGAAAGGCTACGTTGCCACTGCTGTTAGCCATAATTGGCATGATCACTGAGATCACAGGGAGCACGGAAATCACGTGTTGGAAGGGGGCGATCGCACTGGCTGCCCCGATATAAAGCACAATATTTGCCAAGAGCCAGGGGAGACGTTTCCGCAGAGTGATGTAGGGGGGCGATAGAGCGGCTTCATCCCCACCACTAACCCCTGCTAACTTTTGGATATCCTCCGTGGCTTCTTCTTCCAGAATGTCCACCATGTCATCAATGGTGACGATTCCCACTAGGCGATCTTCGCGATCGACCACTGGCAAGGCCAAGAGGTCATAGCGCTTCATCAGTCGCGCCGTCTCTTCCTGGGGGGTATCGGTACTAGTTTTAATCACCCGATCGCTGGCAATATCTCGAATCAATACTTCTGGAATGGAAAATAACAATTGCCGAAGGGAAACGACCTGTAATAGCTTGCGGTTGTCGTCGGTGACGTAGGCGTAGTAAATCGTTTCCTTGTCGCGATCGCTGAGTCGAATCTTGCTCAGAGCCGCCTCAACCGACAACCCCTGGCGGAGCCGCACATACTCGGTGGTCATGACACGGCCCGTGGTGCCTTCGGCATAGCCAAGAATGGTGGCTGTGGCTTGGCGCTCGGGAGGGCTGAGTTGTTGGAGCAGCCGTTTCACCACCCCAGCGGGCAATTCCTCAAAGAGCACCGCCCGATCGTCGGGGCGCATGGCCTCAATAATGTGGCAGACTTCAGCTCGGTGTAAGGAACCGAGGAGCTGTTCCCGCACTTCCGGGGGGAGATATTCAAAAACGCTGGTGGCCTGATCCTTGCTGAGCAAACGAAATGTGATCGCTTGATCTTCTGGCGGAAGTTCCGCGATGTAGTCGCCAACATCAATAGCAGGTAAGGAATTCAGCTCCAACTTCAACTGATTTAAGCCAGCAAAATTCCCTAGCGACCCGCAAACTTCTTGGGTGAGCATTTTTTCTCCTCAATTCCCCTCGCGCCGGGGAAAGGACTCACCAGGCTAGGGGAGACTACAGATTCATTTCAACGTTGGGATGGAATGGACTTCGGTCCATGGAGTCGATAAAATTCAGCATCGATACCCCCTCGGGGGTATCGCTAGATCTATGCTAGCGCTCAACTGACCACGGGGAAAGGGGTTGCCATAAATTTTACCCTTAGGGCTTAGATACCGCTGGACTCTGCTTGAGATACCAGCGCCAGGGCGTATCAACGCCTTTCGTCAGACCAATGCGCGTGGTTTGCACTAGGTGAAGGGGTTGCTGTTCCAAAAGCTCTTGCATGGCAGGAAGACGATGCTCTAACCAGAATCGTCCACCTGGCTGCAATACTTGAGCATTATCGGTCAAATCAATCTGAAGCACCCGACAGAGTTTTCCAGGTCCTGCGGCTACACGGTGTAGCTGAGCGGGGGGTAAGTCTATTCCAGGGGGTGGGGTTTCCAGCTGCAAGGCTCGAATCAGTACCGCACTGGGAATGCCGGTGCGATCTGTCACCACATTGAAGCAGTGGTACATCCCATAAATCAGATATACATAGGCATGGCCTGCCTGCTCGAAAACGATCCAGTTGCGCGGCGATCGCCCCCGATAGGCATGAAAGGCCGGATCCCCTGGTGCGTAAGCTTCTGTCTCCACAATCACCCCACGGAGCACGTTACCATCGGCAAACTGCCGTACCAGGGTGCAACCTACCAAATCGGGGGCCACCTCAGGGGCGGGGCGGCTCAGCCATTCTGGCTCAATCACGGGCGATGCGGCGGGGCAATTCATATCTGGTTCGAGGAATGGCTCCCCACCGAAAGCAGAGAGGGAAAGGGATGATCCCCTAGACGTTGAAAAAAATGGAAGTTTCAGCGAGTGGCGACGATCTCAGCTTAGAATAGCGGAGATTATTACCTAGTCCTCTAGTTTGCTACTCGTCTGTTAAGTTGTTCAATCCCTGCTGTAACCCTATGGATGTCAAACTGATTTTGGTTGTGCTGACAGGAGTTTTTACGATCTCTGCTCTCTTTTTCGGAACCAAGAACGGTTTCTACGACTCTCATAACTATCACGGAAATGGCTCTGCCCATTAACTACCCTGATCTGGGTGTCCATTGGCAGCGAAAAGCCCCTTGCAATCCTTAGCAGTTGCAGGGGGCTTAAAGGTATGCAGCTAAAAACGGAAACTAGCTGAGAGCCAGCACTGGTTCAACGGTTTCAGTTGTCGTCTTGACTGGGTAAACGCTGATTTTTTTCCGACTTTTACCTAACCGCTCGAATTTCACAATGCCGTTGATCAGGGCAAAAAGGGTATCGTCACTGCCCCGCCCGACATTATTGCCGGGATGCACCTTGGTGCCCCGCTGACGAATTAAGATATTGCCTGCAAGCACCGCTTGACCACCATAGCGCTTGACACCAAGGCGTTGGGCGTTTGAGTCACGACCGTTGCGTGTACTACCTGTTCCTTTCTTGTGAGCCATAATTTCCCCAAAATAGTTCTGAAAATCATCCTAAAAGTTGGGAGGGATCCTTAACTAGGCCTCTGCATCAGCCACTGGAGAAGGTTCAACCCCGGTAGCCGTGGCAGATGAACCGTTGAGTTGAATGGCATCCACCATAATCCTTGTTAGTTCTTGGCGATGCCCCTGTTTCTTACGAGTTTTCTTCTTGGGTTGCATCTTGTAGACAACCACCTTACGCCCCCGCAGGTGCTGGATCACCGTTGCCTGCACCGTTGCCCCAGAAACAAAGGGCTGGCCAATGGATACAGCGCCATCAAAATGAGCCAGAAGCACATTCTCCAGGGTTAGCTGAGCGTCAGGTTCAACTGCCAGCCGATTGACATCATAAAAGCGACCCGGCTCTACCCGCAGTTGCTTGCCACCCATTTCAATAATTGCGTAAGTCATAGATCTCCCTAGAGGATTGCCGTACAGGTGGTTGCCTGAGTAGCTGACGCTTAAACCTGATCCGAGCAAATTTTACAGCAGCTTATCATTATCCTCAATATCAAAGCAGGATGTCAAGGTGGTAGATCCGGGACAAACTGGCAGATCCAGGTTGTCACCGCTCAAAAGTTTGTGATAAGATAAAAAACTGAATTTGGACGCATAGCTCAGTTGGTTAGAGCGCATCGTTGACATCGATGAGGTCACTGGTTCGAGTCCAGTTGTGTCCATTCATTAGACTCAACAAATTCTCGGTAATTGCTCGCCACTTAACAGATCGAGAAAGCGGGCTGCACCCAACTTACTGTTGAGAATTACAGCGGGAGGAGAGGATAAAACCACTTCACCAATTACGCTCGCGATCGCCGCTTCCCCCTCTGCTTCCTGAGTCGATCGCAAAATATCTAAGGCACGATCTGCGTCCTGAGGGGCAACAAAGGCCACAAAACGTCCCTCATTGGCAATGTACAGCGGGTCAAGACCGAGTAACTCACAGGCACCTTGCACTTCTTCTAATACGGGAATGGCAGCCTCTTCTATCGCCAGGGTCAGGCGTGTTGCCGCCATAATCTCATTCAATGTACTGGCTAAACCACCTCGGGTGAGATCCCGCAGACAGTGAAGTTTAACCCCAGCTTGGAGGAGTGCCCCCACAAGGTGAGTCAAAGGCGCAGAATCACTGATGATAGTGGTTTGAAAATCCAGACCTTCCCGAGCTGCCATCACGGCAATGCCATGCCGCCCCAAATCGCCATTAAGGAGGATTAGATCTCCAGGTTGAATAGAACTAGGGGCAATCTTCAGGGAATGTTCGAGGATGCCGACCCCAGACGTATTGATAAAGATGCCATCTCCTTTGCCGCGATCGACCACCTTGGTGTCACCTGTAACGATTTGCACTTGGGCGTGATCGGCAGCGGCTTTGATCGATCTCACTAGCCGCCAGAGAGTTTCCATCGGCAAGCCCTCTTCTAAAATCAAGCCCAGACTGAGGTAAAGCGGACGGGCTCCAGCCATGGTCAGATCATTTACGGTGCCATTCACAGCCAGAGAGCCAATATCCCCACCGGGGAAAAACAGCGGATTCACCACATAGGAGTCCGTGGTAAAGGCAATGCGATCGCCTGCTATAGCAAGGACTGCTGCATCATGGATTTCGCGATCGGGGGAGCCAAAGACCGAGAGAAACATCGTCTCGATCAATTGGTGCATTAATCGTCCACCGCCACCATGGGCCATCAGAATGGTGGGATATTGCTGCAGAGAAATGGGGCAGGCAAAGGTCATGGGGCTGGTCACTCCATTGAAAACAGCTCAATGTTATCCATCGGATAGTGCTTGCGATTGCCTGTCCACAATGGATAGTGATACATACAGACAGTAGCAGCCAGCAACTAATGGGGCGTGTCACCGGCGGCAGACAACGTTGAAACGGAGCCAGAGGTTGCTAATCCGTCCGGTGTTTATCTGGCCCGCCGCCAGTGTCCCAGCGGCTATCGTATCCGCTCTCGCCCCCTATCAACCCACGAAATCCTCTGTATGAGAGGGTTTCAATGCATTTCCTCTTAACGAACCAGTGCCTAGTAGAGCAATAATCAATCCCACCATAGCGCTACGGTTTTACTGTTGCAGAGCGATCGCTGGAGCAGCTCCAAGCCATAGTTCTCGTCGGTGAGATCAACGCCCTCCAACAGCTGCCGCAGATCTGCGGGAATCTCCTGTCCGACTTCCTCAGCCATCTCAATCATGTCGGCTATACAGCCAAAATGCTGATCGATGGTGTCGGGGCAAAATTCATAGATCTCCGCAGAGAGGGCTGTCAAGTCGGCTGGGAGGCTTTTGAACGTCACGACGACAGCGTCAAATGTGACATCACTGAGTTCGATGCCATAGCTGGTGTCCCAAAGTTTGAGTCGTGCAATAATGTCGTCTGTTTCAAGGTCATAGTTCGCGGCATCCGTACCCGCTTCTCGCAAAGATTGATACTTATCCATAGAATTATCGCTGCCTACGTGAATAACAATACTGATTCAACCCCCAGATTACGCCTTCTGTTCTTGGAAGACAAAGCGACCCACCCAGAGCGTAAATAGCGGTTGTACCAACCAATGGGTTAGTAGAACTGCACAGGCAACCCCAATCACTCCACCTTGGACGCCAATGAGTAATCCGATAGTGAAAATGGCCGTAAATACCATACTCCAGATCAGATTTAATTGGGGACGATCAACGGCAAGTAATAGCTTCCCCGCTGCTTCAGCAAAGGGTCGAGGGATAGCTGACAAACAAATCAACATTAGAATGGGAATCGCCCCCACCCATTTCTGACCAAAGACAATGGGAACATAAAGAGGAGCCAGCGTCACCTGCAATAACACAACTGGAATAATGATCCAGGCAATTGTCTTAAAGCTGTTATAGTAACGCTGTTGCAATTCTGCCCAATTCATGCGGATGTCACAAAGATAGGGAAACAGCGCTGAACTAATGGCGTTGGTAAAGCTCAGACTGATTCCCAGCCCTGCATTAAATGCAAAATAGTACATCCCCAAGGATTCAACACTAATAAACCGAGCCACAATCAGGTAATCTAAATTATTCCTCAGGGTTTCTAGCAATTCAACGCCCAGCAAATTTTTCCCAAATACCACTGTCTCCTGCCAGTGCTTGAGTTGAAATTGTTTCGGAGGTCGCCAAGGATGGTTATAGTATTGAATCAGTACCCAAATCGGGCCAGTCAAAACCTTCGGCAAGATCACCGCCCACATTCCCAACCCCAAGAGGGCAAAGACCGCCGTCATCAGGTTACCAACTGACACTTGTACTGTATTCGCCAGAGCCGAAATATTGAGGCGGTTTTCTCGACGGATCAACATTGCTTGCACCTGACCAATCGGAATCATCAGGTAAACCAAGGCAATAATGCAAATGGGCATAATCAATTGCTGGTCTTTGTAGAACCAAGCGACCGGAAATGATACGAGGCATTGAATGCAGAATAAACCCCCGACAAACGATCCAATTGAGCCAGTAAGCAGTGTTGGCTAAATCAGCTACCTTTTCGGGTTCAACCTGGATTAACTTGGCACCAATCCCAGATATTGTAAAGACTTGGGTGAATTCATAGACTGTTAAAACAATGGCTGCTAAACCGTAATCGTAGGGTGTCAAAGCGTGAGCCAGGATAATCGTGGTCACAAGGCGAAAAACACGGATCACTAGTTCACCAGCACTGAGCCAGCCCAGATTGCGCAGGAATCGGTTGGCAAGCTTCTGTTTGAAGAAATTGAGCAATGCGTTCAAAAGCTTAATCCACTCCCTCACCTACCGCCCGATGAATACAAGCCAGTAAATGTTCCGCCAAAACCCTTACATAGGGTTCTGTTAACATATCCGTTACTTCATTATGCCGACCGGGAATATCATAGATTTCCACTCCTCCAGTTGCCAGAGCACCCCAGCCCAAGGTCGGATCATTGTGCCACTCTAACGTTCCCTCAGTCGCTCGGAACAAGGTTATTCGGCCTGGGTAAACTTGAGGTTGGTAGTCTACGGTGTTGAGAATTTCTCGAACGGGAATTTTCGCAGGCAAGAAGGGTAAATAGCCTCCACTCTTGAGATAGAAACGATAATTCATCAGCACAAGCTTCTCAAAGCATGGTCTCGCTGTTCGCTGAATTTTGCCTTTAACTTTAGCGAAAATATAATCCAACTTCTCCTTGAGACTCATATAGAGAAACTTACGGAGGTGGCGACTGAAGCGATCTCCGACTGGCAGAGTCGGACTCTGATCCAAGGCAGCATCAAACAGTGCCAGTAAGGCCACCTCCTGGCCTTCTGCCTGAAGCTGCACAGCGATTTCATAGGCTAGAACACCTCCCACGCACAATCCACATAACAAATAAGGCCCGTCCGGTTGCAGAGACCGGATTTCGCGAATAAAGTGAGCTGCCATGGCCTCGAACTGGCGATAGAGGGGATGCTGACCATCCATGCCGTGGGGTTGTAAGCCGTATACAGGCTGTCCCTGTCCCAGATACCCCGCCAACTCACGGTAGCAAAGGACATGACCATCTGCTTCGTGAACACAGAACAAGGGTGGGGAACCCTCCCCCGGTTGAATTTGCACCAAGCACGACAAGTGTGCTGATGGGATGTGTTGATCCAAAACTCTGGCCAGTTGTTCAACGGTTGAAATCTCTAGCAGCACGTTGATGGGCAATTTTTTGCCGAATACCCTCTCGACCTCCGCAAATAATCTCACCGCCAGCAGTGAATGCCCTCCCAGATCAAAGTAGTTGTCCTGGATGCCAATGGGCTTGACACCTAATAACCGCTCCCAAATCTTCACCAACCGACGTTCCACAGCATTGCGGGGTGCCTTGAAACTGCCTGACTCCGGTTGTCCATAATCTGGCACAGGTAGAGCCCGACGATCAATCTTCCCATTCGGTGTCAGGGGCAGTTGGTTGAGGATCAAAAATGCAGAGGGCACCATATAGTCGGGAAGTTTTTCCCTGAGAAAACGCCGCAGCTCAGCAACCACAACCTCAGACTTGGTGGGAACGATATAGGCTACCAGATGTTTATCATCTGCTATGTCCTCTCGAACAATGACGACTGTTTGTCGTACTGTCGGGTGCCCATTGAGCACGGCCTCAATTTCTCCCAGCTCGACTCGGAAACCTCGGATTTTGACCTGATTGTCAGCACGACCGACTAATGAAATGGTGCCATCTGGGTTGTATCGACCCAGATCACCTGTCTTGTAAAGCCAATCGCCCGTTATCTTGGTAAACGGATTGGTAATAAACCGTTCCTGGGTCAGGGTGTCATCCCCTAAATATCCTTTTGTCAGGTAGGGAGTGCGAATATAAATCTCTCCCAGTTCCCCAATCCCAGCTTGGCGATGGGCAGGATTTAAAATCAACAGTTGAACGTCTTGAATGCCTCTACCGATGGGGATGCGGCTCTGGGTCGGTAGGTGCTCTCTTCTCTGCTCTTGGGCTGCTGGGTTGGAGACAACATAATATCCCATCGCCTGGGGTGTTTCCGTAGCTCCGTAGAAATTAACACAGGTGAGGTTGGGAGCCAGGGATTGTATCCACGCCACCTCCTGTCTTCTTAAAATATCTCCCCCAAAGAAGGCATAACGAAGATGGACATTGGTGTCGCTCACAGCCATTGTTACCGATGGTTCGGTGTCAGCTGCTGGATGCAAAAGCTGGCCCATGGCAGGGGTTAGGTGGGCGACACTAATCTTGTGCCGCTGCATCCAGGTTGCAAGCCATCCAGGGGCAAATATCTTGTCTGGGTCTGGAATGTAAACGGTTGCACCCAAGCTCAGTGGTGTAAAGATGTCCCGCAGCAGGGGATCATGGGACAGACCCGACAACATACTAAAGCGGTCTGATTCGTTCAAATCAAATGTATGGATATGCCATGCCAAAAAATGGGAGAGGGGTTTCTGGGTGCCTAAAATTCCCTTGGGCTTGCCAGTGGAGCCGGAGGTAAAGGCAATGTAGGCTAGGTGATCCGGATGGCTAGCCATCCCCAAGGGTTCGGGGGAGTAGTCCTGCAAAAGACTACGAGCGGCAGCAACCCCTTGAGGCAATTCCAGGCGACAGAGAGATCTCTGACTACGCACAGCCGTTTCCAATTCCGGTGGGAGTTTTCCTGCTGCTGCCATCATCAGCCAGCCTTTGGGCTTGGCTAGTTGGCTACAATCGCTGAGGCGCGAGGCTGGATACTTGGCATCCAGAATCACAAAAGCGGCACCCGCCTTGAGAATCCCCAGCAGTGCCCACACTAGCTCGGCGCTTCGGTGGGCGTAGATGGCAACAACATCCTGGGATTGAATCCCACAGGTGTGGAGGTAATTGGCCAGTTGGTTACTCGCTGCCTCAAGTTCGGCGTAACTCCAGGCTTGCAATGGGTCTGCAACCGCGATCCGTTGGGGAACCCGTTGAGCCTGATGGGAAAATCGACTCTGGAGGGAGCCAAACCACTCACTGGATAGAGATGCAGTGGGATGGGGCAAGCGAAATTGAGCCTCAGGCGTCACTAAAGAGAAGTCTGAGAGGTTGCCGAGAGGATGCTGCGAAATTTGCTCTAGTAAGTATTGCAGTGTCAAGAGCATCTCGATCATCCGCTCCGCGCCAAATAACTCGGCGTTATAAACGAATGTCAGCCTAACTGCCCGATTTTTTACTGCTACCTCCAGGGTCAGATCACAATTCCCAATTGAGATAGCTGACGATGGAATTTCGATGCTAGAAAAGTTGGGCAGATTGAACCCAACGTGAAATAGCAGTTTATAGTTTTGATTAGAATCAGGATGCGGATCTTCCAGTTTTTTCTCAACTGTCAGCTCATGATCAGCATTGGCTAGACTAACAGCTTTGCCTATCTGTGCAACCAACTCTCGAAAGCTGGGGTTCTCCTGGAGGTGAGTTTGCAGGACTGTGGTTTGCTGATCACCGAGTTCTCTAGCTATGGTGACCCCAATGGGAATCTCCTCCCTGCCTGTATAGCGGTGCAGGAGGATCTTGAAGGCTGCCAGTAGGATCACATTGAGGTTAACTCCTGCAGATTGTGCTTCTTGCCACAATGATTGGGTCAAGTGTTCGGGCAGTATGAGTGACTGCTGTTCTCCCAGAAAGGATGGTATCGCTGGCCGCTCCCGATCCATCGGCAGTTCTAGCATGACGCTGCTGGGCCATTGCGGTTCCCAGTTAGTTGGCTGAGTCGCTAATTTCCCGTTAGGTTTTTGCTGCTGGCTGGTCACGTCCGGATCTCCTAGCGGGTTGTTCAACCTCCCAGACCCGTTGCTAGAGTCACCTGCCTGTGATTTATTTGGGCTCATATGTAACGATTCTCACTTGTATGAGGTACATCTATATGGGCGTCGGTCTTTGCTATGCCTGTGATTAATCCCATTTCATGGGAATGGGAAAGGCATTGACACTCCTCAGTGGTTTTGATCATCAAACACTAGGCGCAATAGCATGAGTTGTAGGGTTGCCACGATAGTGACACACTCCCAAACCTCTTGTTGACACATAGAGCACGGGCTTTTCAGTATCCCCTGGGTGAGGGGTGTTAATCTCACCGACGAGAATGATGGCTTGGAGGTGTTTAAGCGATCGCCCTCCACCAGGAAGGACATAACGCTCTGGTAGGACTCAAAATAGTGAACAATACTGATTCGCGTTAGAATCCATCGTTAAGTTGGCCGTGTTGGTTCCATCGCTATAAGCTTGATTATGGCTACTCTACTGCAAGTTGCTCAACTAGGAAATTCTATCCTCAGACAAACAGCCCAGGCGATCGCCATCGGTGGGTCGGAGACCATCGCCCCCGTAGATGCCGCCCAGCTAGAAACCTTGATTGAGGATATGCTGGCAACGCTCCAGGAATCTAAAGGGGTGGGGTTGGCAGCCCCCCAGGTATCCGCATCCTTGCGGTTGTTGATTGTGGCATCTCATCCCAATGCCCGTTACCCCCAGGCTCCTTGGATGGAGCCCACTGTCATGATTAACCCCCGGATTCTGGCTCACTCTCAGGAAACACTGACCGATTGGGAGGGCTGCTTAAGTATTCCAGGGATTCGAGGGTTGGTGCCTCGCTATCGGGAAGTTGAGGTTGAGTACACCGATCTGGAGGGGAAGTGCCAGAAGCCGGTGCTTACGGATTTCGTGGCGCGGATTTTTCAGCATGAGTTTGATCACCTTGAAGGCATCGTATTTCTAGATCGGGTTGAAAGTACCCAAGACCTTATGACTGAGCAGGAATATCAGCAACGGGTCGTGGCGGTATCGAGAAACTGCTAAATTCAACAACGAAGGATACGGCAACATCTCCCATGAAGCCCAAGACTAAACTCTCGTTGCTTCTGAAGCTGGCGATCGCCAAGAAAGCTGTGCTTGCCTTAACACTGCTGATAATTTCCATTGGCGCTGGCTTTAGTTGGCGGCATTATGAGGCCGTTACAACCTGGGCGGCAACTTATATGCTGACAGCTGAATATGCCCTTGTGCGATCGCTGCTTCAATTTGTTATCCATTCTGACATCGAGCAACTGAAACTGATTGCACGTCTCTCTGGCATTTATGGGGCTTTGATTGCCATTGCCGCCGTAGGGCTATGGTTCGGAGCAACATGGGCCTATGGATTGTTTCTAGGGTTGGTCGGGATTCTGTTACCAGTCGAAATCTTTGAACTGATCCACAATGCATCGTTGAGTACCGCTGCCCTGTTCATGGTGAATCTGGGGATCTTTGGGTTTCTACTCAAAGAGTGGCCAGAGATCCGTCACAGTCAGTTGGATGATGCTTGAGGAGTAACACCTCTATCCGGGGGTCACAGTGGGAGGATGACCAACCGGGGGATGCGCGGGGGATGAGGCAGGCTTTAGGATAGCGGTATGACAGCCCTAGTACACAGACATCAACCATTAGGACGACGATCAAACCTTGGATACCCGTGGGCTTAGTCTCTCACGGTAGGGATGGCTGTATCGAAATCTGTTACTGAAATTGTCCATTCAAATTCTCGAAGGAGCAATTCTATGTTTGGCTTGTCCAACCTGGTCAACAGCATTAGAAACATCAAAATCGCTGTGGACTTTCTCAAGGATATGGGCAAGGATACGGACAGTGTCTTTGATCTCCAAGAACGCCTCCGTGATACGCCCCAAATGCAGGTCTGTCTCGATCGCCTGAAGGCAAATCCGGCCATGGCTCAGTTGATCGCTGAACGCTATATGGGGCCAGATATCGATCTAGCAGCCTTAAAACAAATGCCCAAAGGTTCCCTAGGTTATTCCTACGCCACTGTCATTACCAACTTGGGCTATGACCCTGAATTTTACCGCGATGTAGAAATTAAGGATGACGCGGATTACGTAGTCATGCGAGTCCGAAAAACCCATGATATCCACCATATTGTTACGGGTTTTTCACTCAAACCGGAGGGTGAAACAGGTGTACTGGGCATGATGGCGGCCCAATGTGGTTATCCATCCTTTACGGTGATTCTCCTCACAGCCCTGGTAATCGCCTATAAAAAGCGCCCAGAACTCTTTAATGAAGTGCTCCAGCGGGTGGTGGTGGGATTACAAATCGGTTGGTCTGCGGAACTACTCCTCGCCCAGAAATGGGAGGAAGGCTGGGAGAAGTCCCTGGAACAATGGCGCTCCGAGTTGCAGATCAATGCAGTTACCTCTGGCCCCACCAGTTGGATGGATACCACCCCCGGCTTAACCTTGTAACGACTGTTGCTGTCTATCTGACAAAAACAAGATTCGGGGTGGATGGTTAAAGCTGGTGATAGATCTTCAAGCAGGAATCGATCACGACATTCACTGATGTTTCTGCTAACGCTTTCAAGAACGCAGTTTGGGCTTCTCGCAACTCAATCTCAGGGTTTGCCGTGTGGATCGTCTGCATGGCCAGGTCATGCGATGCGCCAGCGCTGATTAGATATGCCGCCAGCATGGTTGCCGTCCGTCGTTTGCCATGACTGCAATGAACCGCTATGCCATTGCCCAAGCTGTTTTGAGTGTCAACAAAGTCGTTTAGTCGCTGCACCTGTTCCTGGCTAGGTGCCGTGCCGCCTTTGGTGGGTAGCCACAGATAAGGGATACCAGCCTGCTCGTACAAATCCAGATTCGAGGGGTCATCCAGTACGGACACGATCGCGCTCACACCCGCTGCCTCTAACTCGGTGATTTCTGCTGCTGTGGGCTTGCGAACGCCTGCCAATTTGCCAGGAAGTACCCACCAGAGGTTCTCTGCAATGGGTTGCATCAATTGCTTTGCCATTGGTTTCAGCCTGCTTTGACCGCTAAAGGGGTTTCGCTACGTTTTCGGAAAAATAGCGTTTCTGAAGCCAGAATGCCACGTTCACGAGACTAATGAGTACGGGCACTTCCACCAGGGGACCCACCACCGCCGCAAACGCAGCACCGGAATTGATGCCAAAGACTGAAATCGCCACGGCGATCGCCAGTTCAAAATTGTTGCCAGCAGCGGTAAATGCCACACTGGCAGCCTGGGCATAATTCGCCTTGATGCGCCATGCCATGTAAAAGCTGACCAAAAACATCACGACGAAGTAAATAATCAGCGGGATGGCAATCCGCACCACGTCCAGCGGAATCTGTACAATCAAAGTCCCTTTCAAGCTGAACATCACCACGATCGTGAACAGCAGGGCAACCAGCGTCATGGGGCTGATTTTGGGCACAAAGACCTCGTGATACCAGCGTCTGCCCTTTGCTTTGACCAAAAAGTAACGTGTCAAAAAGCCTGCTAGGAACGGGATGCCCAAATAAATGAACACACTCTGAGCGATCGCGGCAATGCTCACGTTGATGACACTGCCCTGTAACCCAAAGACCGGCGGCAAAACGGCGATGAAAAACCAGGCATAAACGCTATAAAAGCACACCTGAAATAGGCTGTTAAATGCCACCAGTCCGGCTGTGAGTTCAGTGTCGCCTCTTGCCAGTTCACTCCAGACAATCACCATCGCAATACAAGGCGCAATGCCAACCAAGATTAAGCCAGTCATATAGTCTGGATAATCGTGCAGAAAAAGAGTGGCTAGTGTAAACATCAGCACTGGCGCAATCAGCCACGTCTGCAATAGCGACAGAGCCAGAATTTTGCCATTGTGAAAGATATCCCCAAGCTCCTCGTAGCGCACTTTCGCCAGCGGTGGATACATCATCAAAATCAAACCCATCGCAATGGGGATGTTGGTTGTGCCCACCTGAAATTGGCTAATAAACGCTTCTAAACCAGGGAAGACATAACCGAAAGCAACGCCGATCGTCATTGCCAGGAAGATCCACAGCGTCAGGAAGCGATCGAGAGAAGAGAGGCGTTTTACTGTCGCAGTTTGTATTACAGGGGTCATTGCTTAATCTCCATCCCCTGCTTTCCAGGCGATCGCCTTGCTAGGCTGTGGATCGGGCAGCTTTGTCGAAATCACTCCGGCTGCCAGCACTAAAGCCGTTGACACCCACAGACACCCCACCAACCCAAAGAATTGATAGACCAGACCCGAAAGCACCGTGCCCGCCAAACGACCGCCAGAGTTAGCCATGTAATAAAAGCCAACGTTCAGCGCGACTTTATCATCGTCAGTAAATGCCAGCACCAGGTAGGAATGCACGGCTGAGTTAAACGCAAACACCAACCCAAATACTGTTAGACCCACCACAATGACGACATTTGCAGGCGCACCGCTTTGGAGTGCGATCGCGATCGCTGCTGGCACCGCCGTTAAACTGAACGTCCAAAACTGAATGGTTTTTGCCTGGGGGGGTTGTCCAGAGCCAAAACGCCGCAGTAAGGCTGGTGCAGAGAACTGCACAATGCCGTAGCCAATCACCCAACATGCGAGAAAGCCGCCGACCTGATAGAACGACCAGCCCAAAACGCTTCTCAGAAAGACGGGCAGTCCGACCACAAACCAGACATCCCTGGAACCAAACAGAAAGAACCGAGCTGCCGAGAGAATATTGATTTCCTGGCTTTTGGAAAAGAGCTGCGTAAACTTCACCTTCGCCTTAATTTTGCCCATCCCTTTGGGTAGAGATAACCCTGTGAACATCAGCAGGAATAAGACCCCTGCCATAATCAGTAGGGCACCGACAAAACCCATCGACGCTAAGAGTGCGGCACCGACAAAGAAGCCGATCCCTTTCAGTGCATTCTTGGAACCTGTCAGCACTGCTACCCATTTGAACAAGGAAGCTTGAGCATCTTGTGGCACCACTAACCGAATCGCGCTTTTAGAACTCATTTTGGTCAGGTCTTTGGCAATCCCTGAAAATGCTTGAGCCACCATCACATATCCGACGGCCACCCACTGAGTCCAGTCGGGATTAAGGAAGGACAGCATAACGAGCGCAAAAACCTGTAGCCCAATGCCGCTGTAGAGCGTCACTTTCAGTCCGAGCTGGGAACCAATCCAGCCGCCCAAAAAGTTTGTGACAACTCCAAAGATTTCATAGAACAGAAACAGAGAGGCAATTTGAATGGGGGTATAGCCAATGTTGTTGAAATACAGCAGCACCAACATCCGTAAGGCTCCATCCGTAATGGTGAAACCCCAGTAGGCCAGTGTGACCAGAATGTAGTTCTTAAAGTTGGCGCTAGAGGCGGTAGTGGTAGCCATGAGGGATGAGGAAGTGGGAGGGACTAGGGCGTGAGGAGCATGACCTCAAACTAATTCAGACTGAGAGCGACCTTGCGAGCCAGTTCCACCATGCGGTTGGCATAGCCCCATTCGTTGTCGTACCAGGCTAAGATTTTTACCTGGGTGTCATTGACGACCATGGTAGATAGGGCATCAATAATTGCAGAGCGAGGATCATCCTTATAATCAATCGAAACGAGAGGACGTTTTTCATAGCCTAGAATCCCTTTGAGAGAACCCTCAGCGGCAACCTCTAGCAAGCCGTTAATCATTTCCACTGTGGTGGGGCGCTTGACCTCAAATACACAGTCTGTCAGCGATGCATTTAATAAGGGCACTCGCACAGCCAATCCATTCAGCTTGCCATTCAGTTCGGGATAAATTAGCCCGATCGCCGTTGCTGAACCTGTTGTGGTGGGAATCAACGACAGGCTAGACGCTCTAGCACGACGCAGATCTTTATGGGGAGCATCCACTAGGGTTTGGGTATTCGTCTGGTCATGAATCGTGGTAATCACCCCATGCTGGATGCCCAAACCTTCATGGATCACCTTGACGATAGGAGCCAAACAGTTGGTAGTACAGGAAGCAGCCGTCAGCAGATGATGTTGGTCAGGCCGATAAAGGTGGTCATTCACCCCCATAACAACGTTCAAAGCAACTTCCTTGACAGGAGCTGCGACAATTACCTTGCGAACGCCGCACTGGTAGTAAGGCTCTAGTGTTTCAGGTGTGCGGAACTTACCTGAAGACTCCAACACTAGATCCACCTGTTTTGCTTCCCATGGCACCGCTCCCGGTTGGGCAAACTCACTGAAGCTGAGAGACGTACCATCAATCGAGACTGTGTCAGCAACCGCCTCGACCTCCGGTGCCCAACGCCCGTGCACCGAATCAAATTTCAGCAGATGAGCCGCCGTCGCAGCGCCCCCCTTGAGCTCATTGATGTGGACAAACTCTAGCTCTGGCCATCCCCAAGCGGCACGCAGTGCCAGTCGCCCAATCCGACCGAACCCATTAATTCCGACTCGAATTCCCATACTTAATAATTTTCTATAGTGGTCTCATCGTTTTCCAACAAAAAAGCAAGCGCTAAAACTGAGCTTGCTTGCGGAGTAATTCCCGAATGGTCAGGTTTTGCTGGGACTTGCCTGCAAATACGGTGCCGATTTTGCCCCGGTAGAAGTGAACTCGCGCAATGTGATACCCCTCTGCTGGAAGTGGGATATAACCCACTGAGCTGACTAAGTTCTCGACATTCTTGAGATAAAACTCTGTGAACGCCCGTACCTCTGGTTTGACTTGAGCTGATCGAGCATTGACATAGATGAATAAGGGTCGAGCTAACGGCTGATATTGGTTGCGCTCTACCGTTGCGGCTGAAGGTAAGACCGGGCCTTTGCCGCTGTCGATCGCGAGGGCTTTCAAATTTTTTTGATGGGCCAGGTAGTAGGCGTAGCCAAAATAGCCTAGAGCATTGGGGTCTTGACTCACCCCTCGCACCAGCACCTGATCATCCTCACTGGCAACGTAGTCGTTGCGACTGGCATCGACTTTGCCCATCACTGCTTCAGTGAAGTAGTCAAAGGTGCCTGAATCTTTACCAGGGCCAAAGAGCTTCAAAGGTTGATCTGGCCAATTGCTTCTCACTTGCCGCCAACGGGTAATGGTACCTTGAGCTGCTGGTTCCCACATCTTGCGGAGTTCAGCCAAAGTAATGTGATCTGCCCAGGTATTTTTGGGGTTGACGACAACGGTGAGGGCATCAAAGGCCACAGGAAATTCCATATAGGGCACCCCGTTTTTCCGACATCGCTCCATCTCTGGGGCAAGAATGGGTCGGGAGGCATCACTGATGTCTGTCTGACCAGCACAGAATTTTCTGAAGCCACCCGTTGTCCCGGATTGCTCCACAGATATCTGCACCTGCTTACCGTTGGGGGTTTTTTGAAAGGCTTTGACGATCGCCTGTGAGATCGGGTAGACCGTGCTAGAACCATCCACTTTGATCACGGCGCGTGATTGGGCAACGGTCTGAGAAATGAGGAAAGCGGTCAAACCTGCTGCGATCGCAGGCATTCCAAGCGCTAGGGCAGCGTTCTTTACAACTGCATTCATACGGCTCAATCCCCTAGGATGCGTTAGAGATACTCTTCAATCATTTCAAATTAAATTGATTTGTCAAGGCCAGAATGCAATTGTTGACCCACGGTTGATAGCTCAAAATACTCGGTCGATGGTCGAGGTACATACAGGCTGGTATCACTGAGCTAAAGCAGCAAAACTCTGTCTAGCAATGCCCAAGG
This sequence comes from Neosynechococcus sphagnicola sy1, assembly GCF_000775285.1. Classification (NCBI taxonomy): domain Bacteria; kingdom Bacillati; phylum Cyanobacteriota; class Cyanophyceae; order Neosynechococcales; family Neosynechococcaceae; genus Neosynechococcus; species Neosynechococcus sphagnicola. The sequence goes on from NZ_JJML01000033.1 coordinate 65,582, forward strand.
ACTACCCACTAAAACCGGCTAAGGCTATCGTCAAACTCACGTCCTACCTTATGGGTTAAAACAAGTTTTACCTGTTTGAGTATCTAGAGATGAAAGCACAGACTGGGAGAAATATGCTGATACGTGATGTAAAATTAAGTACTTTTATTTAGCACAAAACCTAGAAAAAATACGCAGAAGACTAGGAAGTTTGCAACACTCCAGCAAGGTCATCTGTTGATGCCAAGGATCAAGGTTTGTGCAGTCGAAACAAGATCAATATATAGGTACTATAGTAGAGGTGATTTTCTGTCGCAGCCTTTTTCACCAAGACCGTTGAAAAGACTGAATCTAGATTTTTACCTGATTGACTGACAGAACTCAATCCGCCCTCACCCCACCCCCTCTCCCAGAGCGGGAGAGGGGCTTTTGAACCAGTTCTGGGTCTGAAGTCCCTTCTCCCCTTGTGGGAGAAGGGATTTAGGGATGAGGGAAAAAGATCTGTCAGTCAAGCAAGATTTTTACAGCGGTTTGAAATGTATAAGATACGTTGCTGATGTTCTAGTTCATTACAAAAGTTCAACATCTAGTGTTGTCTGAATCTCCCATCACATGCTGATATAAAGGTAGTTTGAAGCCGCTGATATCTAATACCTATAGGGTTTTTAAGAGAATTACCCGTGGGTATAGGGTCTGTTTTTAGCAGTAAACAATGTTTGATTTAATTAATGGCTGATGGTAGTCGATGCAATTCCTTTGAATTTTTTGTATGATTTTATCGAAGTGAAGCTGTGTATCATATAGATACATGCAAACTGTTTTTTTTACAAAAATTTGAAATTCAAATTATAAATAAGAGCTGTTTGTCTTATGGTCAAGCGATCTCTCCGAGCCTCTACCTCCGGCATTCAAAAGGCTAAACGCTCCTTTAGCATCAAGGGATGGACGCAGGAAAATCTGTCAGGAGAAGTGAACCTCAAGACCCGTCAGCCGATCTGGCGGTTCTTCACCGGGCAACCGGTTGATCGTCAGATTTTTATGGAAATTTGTTCGATTTTGGATTTAGATTGGCGAGAGATTGCCCTAGATCCACCCGCAGAATTCCCAGAACCGGGAGAGCATGTGGCACCGATCGCCCAGGATATTGACATTCTGGTACAACAGGTGCGATCGCAGCGCCACGACACGATTCAAAACAAGTGTGGCATCTTGCAGCTATTAGACATTAGCCGTCCGGTCAAGATTGATGATATCTATGTGGATGTCAATATTTTGGAGGAAATTGCCAGTCAGCAGTGGTTTGAGATTTCTGACCTGCAAAACTTGCAACTTACCGAATTTGATCGCGCTGGCTTGGGAACGGTTGAGCAGAAGCAAATACCGGGGATGCAGGCGGTTGAGACGTATTCGAAACTCAGAGTGCTGGGGAAACCAGGGGTTGGCAAAACCACCTTTTTGCAACATCTGGCGATTCAGTGTAATCGGGGGGCATTCGCTGCCAACCAAGTGCCGATTTTTATCTTATTGAGAGAGTTTGCCGAAGACTCCCAGCATCGTGATGAATTTAGCCTGTTCAATTATATTCATCAGGTGTTTCTCACCTCTGGTATTTCCAATCCGATAGTGCTTGAAACCTTACTGCAAGCGGGCAGAGTGCTGCTGTTGATGGATGGAATGGATGAAGTACTCAACCAGGACATTACAGCGGTTCTCAAAGAAATTCGTAAATTTTCAGACAATTATCATCGAAATCAATATGTGGCATCGTGTCGCACTGCCGCCAAAAAGCTGCGACTGCGCGGCTTCACCGATGTGGAAATTGCCCCCTTTACCCAAGAGCAAATCACCACCTTTGCCCAAAAGTGGTTTGTGGCATTAACCAAAACCACCGCTAAAGTCGGGCAAGATCAGGCTACCCAGTTTATTCAGAAGTTGGACTTGCCAGAAAACTGGCAGTTTCGGCAACTGGTGGGCACCCCCCTGTTTCTACATCTGGCCTGCTGGGTATTTCATGGCCAAGGGAAATTTCCCACCAAGCGGACTGAGTTTTATAAACAAGGGCTGGATCTGCTGCTGGGTCAATGGGATGAAGCCAAAGGGGTCGAACGCGATCAGGTTTACCGGGGGTTTTTAGTGCCTCAAAAGCTGAGCATGTTGAGCCAGCTGGCAGCCGTGACCTTTGAGAAAGGGCAGTACTTTTTTGAGCAACGCACGATTGAGCAGTATATTGGGGACTATTTGCGGAATTTGCCAGGTGCGTCCCAGGAACCAGAGGAACTGCAACTCGAAAGTGAAGCAATGCTGAATGCGATCGAGGCACAGCATGGACTTCTGATCGAACGAGCACGGGGAATTTTTTCGTTTTCCTACCTGGCGTTTCAAGAATACTTCACGGCGCGAAAAATTGTTGCCAGCTATAATCTACGGTCATTGGAAAAAGCGCTGGAAGGATTGGTCGGTCATCTCACGGATCCGCACTGGCGGGAGGTTTTTCTGTTGACGGCTGCGATGTTGCGCAGTGCAGATTCACTGGTGCAGTTAATGAAGCAACAAATTGATTCGTTAGTCGCTCAAGACCCCTATCTGCAAGAATTTTTGATGTGGGCCAGTGAAAAATCCCAGACCATTCAAACCGAACCCAAACTTGCTACCACCCGAGCGTTCTACCTTGCCCTTGCCCAAGCCCCGCATACGGCAGCGCACTTTGCCTTGGCTAGCACCCTTGATCAGGGAATGTTTTTGGATGTGGCCTTGGAAAACTTGCTGCTGGAGTTTGCCGTTGACCACAGTCAAGATTTTGCCTATGCCAATGCCTGTAGCGAAGCGCTCAACAACATTCTGGTGATGGTTCTGGAGTCAGGATTTTATAAGTCTCTCCAAGAATTGAAAGACCAATTGCCAGCTGCCAGTGAAAAAAAGGAACGGCTTCAGGAGTGGTGGCAGGAAAACTATGCTGAATGGGTAGAACACTTGAGGAGCACGATCTCCCATTACCGCAATACGAATCATCCCTGGCAGTTTAGCCCGGAGCAACAGCAAGTGCTGCAACATTACTACGATGCCAATCAACTCCTCGTCGATTGTTTGAATAGTAACTGTGAAATTACACCAGCAACCCGTAAAGAAATTGAAGCGACATTGCTACTCCCTCAAAAGGAACTGGAAGAGCGGGAGTGGAAAGGGAATTGAATTGTTAAACTTTGCTCTTCAGCAACGTGTTGGTAAAACTTTCATCAATTCCCTTAAAACTCATACAATTCAAGCACTCACATAAACATGATCTCAGACATCGCCATGCGATGATTTTTCAAGTAGCTATTTCAATCGTTAAATCGCTAAACATTGAAAATCTTAAGGGAGGAACATATGCCAAGGCTCGTGGGAAGACAGTCAAATAGTAGTTGGTATACTGGACTGTTTCTTGTGGTTGCGATCGCAACCCTCGGATCACTGGAATACCTCGGAGTCATTAATATCATACCTGGCTTTGGTGAGGATCAAAGGTTTGGCGATCAATCTCAACAACAATTCCGACCTTGATAGGGTTTATCGGGTTCGCAGACCCGATGAGCGGATGTTTTTTCAAATATCCACTGAAGACGAGTCAATGACTGAATCAATTCATGGGAGTTTACCAGCAATGTATAAGGGAAGAGATATCATTGGCAAGCCGGTGGTCTCCTATGATCTGGGTGAGAAATTTGATATCGTTGAAGACTTGATTTTTGACCAAGATAGCAATCAACTGCTAGGGTTTCTGGTCAGTGAGTCGAGTTGGTTTAGTAGTGCACAGGTTTTGTTGTTGAAAGATGTGCAGGTGATTGGCCCTGATGCCGTGATTACAGCCTCTCAAGCGGCGATCGCTAAAGTCAGTGAAATTCCAGCGATTCATCACATCTTAGAGCACAATAATATCCTCAAAGGGACTCGCATCCTGACCATGGATGGACGAGATCTAGGGATGATGATCGACCTTTACTTCGATGAGCACACAGGTGACGTTGAGGGCTACGAAGTTTCAGGCGGTCTATTTGCCGATGCCTATTCGGGACGTTCCTTTGTGCCAGCCCCTCAAACCTTAAAAATTGGGAGAGATGTGGCCTTTGTACCGACTCAGACCGCCCAACTGATGGAAGAGCAAGTCGGGGGGATTAGAGGAGCGATGCAGACGGTCAGCGATAGGGTTCAGGAAACCGCTCAAGTCACAGGAGATAAGATCCAGGAATTGGGACGCATAACTAGCGAGAAAGCTCAAGAAACCGCGCAGGTCACAGGAGATAAGATCCAAGAATTGGGGCGAAGTGCCACAACCTCGATCGCCAATATCATTGTCGATCCCGAGGAGCAAAAAGCCTTTGTGATTGGTAAAACGGTTGAGCATGATGTTGTCACGCTTGGGGGGCAATCACTGGTGCTTCAAGGGCAGATCGTCACCTCGGAGATTGCTGATTCAGCAGACAATTTGGGGGTTCTGGATCAGTTGTATCGAGCAACGGGAGGCAGCTTGTCAAACAAGCTCAGTGAACGGTTTGGCAATGCAGTTGCCAGTTTGAGTATCGATCAAGCCCAAGGCATGCGGATTCGGCAAATCGTTCGCAGCGATGAAGGCTCGATCATCGCTGCTCAAGGTCAAATTGTGACGCAACAAGTCATTCAACGGGCAAAGACTTATCACCAGGAACAAGCGTTACTCCAGGCGGTGGGTTTATCGACCGATGAAGCCGTGCGCAACAGCACCAGTAGTGCCATGACGGTGGCAGGCGATCGCCTCAAGTCAACCAGCCAAAAGACAGGGGAGCAACTGCAAGCGGGAGCAAAAGGTCTTTGGGCACACGTCAAAGTTACTGCTAGTGAGATCCAGGATCGGGGGACTCAGGCCATTGAGGAAAAGCGCATTAAGGGCGCTCTAGGTCGGGCTGTAACCCGTGTGATTCTCGATCAGCAGGATGATGTGATTCTCAATGTGGGGGAGTTAATCACCCATCAAGCGATCGCGAGTGCCCGTCAATCTCAGGTTCTCGACCTACTGCTAAGCTCGGTTTACAATGAAAAACCCCAACTCTCCCTAGAAGATCTGCGGGCACCACAAGCCGGTAGTGCAGCGCTGTCATATAGCCCAGGGGAGGCATCTAAAAGCCTTCTCTAACGATCATCAAACACCAATTGGGGCTACCTCATAGGGGTTCATACAACGTGTTTGACGCTAACTTTATTCATCCTCCCAGACAGGGAGCCGTGAACAACAGCAAATACTTCGGCGATGCCAATCAATCCTGATCGATTTCAAGAATCGTAACTACGAGGTGACAGGGGCAATCCAGCCAGGAATAGAAGCCACGTAGTTGTCCCTTCAAAGAGATCTAGAAGATCGGAAAGTGTAAGGAGATTAAATTGATAGAGCACTCCTTTGGGTTCTACGGTATCGCGTTCTTTGGGATTATCCTGGCACGGTATTTTCTGGTGGCAGGGGGAATGTACCTGTGCTTTTATTCGCCATTCATTCAGTCCATTGTTAATCCCAATCTACAGCGTCTAGCTCCCGATTGGCGATCGGTACAATGGGATATTCAACTCTCTGTAGTTTCGGCGGGGGTATTTTCGCTGGCAGCGGCCTTCATTCTATTAGAATACAGTTGGGGCATTACCCGCCTATACAGTCATTCTCAACAGTATGGACTGTGGTATTTAGGGGTTAGCTATGGAGCGGTTTTAGTTCTCCAGGATGCTTATTTCTATTTTACCCATCGCTGCTTTCATCACCCGTCACTTTTTCCTTGGTTGCATCAGGGGCATCACCGATCACGGTATCCTACCCCCTTGACTTCCTTTGCCTTTGACCCATTAGAAGCGATCGTTCAGTCTCTCTTTCTGATCGGCATTGTCTTTTTGATTCCACTACACTTCATTACCTTAATTGCAGTGCTTACGACCATGACGGTGTGGGCGGTGTTAAATCATCTTGGGATTGAGCGATTGCCCACCTCATTTCCCCATCATTGGTTGGGCCGGTGGTGTATTGGGCCAGCCCACCATTCCATTCATCATCGCAATTACACCCTACATTATGGTCTGTATTTCACGTTTTGGGACAAACTTCTTGGCACTCAAGACCCTAACTACGAGAAGAAGTTTGTTGAGCATCTATTAGATAAAGTCGATGGAGCTTAATCAGGAGTTTTAGTAGTGCAGCGCCAACCAATGCACTTGATCGCTGTGTCTATTATCAGATTGATGTCCCAGTGATAAATCGAGTTTTGCTTCCATTGATTCCTTCCATGAGAGTTTCAGGAATAATGTATTTTTACTCACGTTTTGTATCGTACTTAATCAATTCATTTAATAAATAAAACAACGGTCGATGAAACTAATAACAGCAGCAGAGTTATTAACGCATATTAGGTCAGCAGATCTGAAGTTTAATCAGGAGCATATCATGAGTTTAATTGATAGAGCGAAAGCAACAGACAAAAATATCAAAGGTAAAGTTCAAGAAGGAGTAGGCGATCTGACTGGCGATCCAAAACTTCAGGCAGAGGGTCAGGAAAAACAGGCAGAGGCAAAAGTTCGTAACTCGGTTGAAGATGTAAAAGATAGAGTCAAAGAAATTACGGACTAATCAGCCAATTGTCGCTGACTTCGATCCAGCAAAGTGTATCCCTAGTTTCAGGCATCATCAGTATAGTGTATGTCAGGTAACCTAGAAAATTTTCAAGTTGTTAAATGTCGGTTCTCAGAAGCTGCCTGAAACGCTATCGTACAGATCTTTTGGGCGATGTTATCCATCCAGTCTCCTTAGATCATTGGCTTATTTTAGAAGCCAATGATCTATCCCTGATTAAACTGACCCTTTCAAGTAAGAGGAACATCTTTCTTAAAGTGTTCTCAGCAACAGTTGTTCTTTATCCATTTATCCTTGATCCATCTAATTATTTTTGGAGTCAAAAAGATGATCTCACTGCGACAAATTCGTGGCCTTTTTCTGATCATGGTTTTAGGTGTAATGCTGGTCATTACAATTGCTTATGATTTTGGATCTTCAGATACCTGGCTTGCAACTTCACACACACAACTCATCAGTCCACCCCAGACTCAAATTACAAGCATGAACCGAGCAGAGGCAGTTACTAAGAATCTTCAAGGCCCAACTGAAGCAGCGATCGCAACAGGACAGATGATCCCAGACTAGAGGTTCTTGGCAAAGCCAAGCAAGTCGAAAGTTAGGCATTCAATGCTGTAGAAAATGTGAAAATACGGTTCGAGAAATGATCAATGAATAATGGATAATCAATCGGAAGCACCATGAGTCCGACAGTTGACAACTTCACTAAAGGACTTCATGACAATTTAGAAGCGATCGCCTTAGAAGCGATCGCCGCCAGACTAGATGCTCTAGCCGCAGCGGCAAATCCAGAGAAATAAGGCATGATTAAGCCAAGCTTTTAATAAGCTCAGAATGTTCATTCATAAGGAGGGTAATATGAGAGTTACTGACCCCGAAGCTGATGGTTTGGTTCTTAACTCTGCATGGACAAATAAGATCGCTTTGCTGATGATGATCTTAGGCATCATTTCGATCCTATTTCCTTTATTTGTTGCTGTTACCTCAATCTTATTATTCGGCTGGGTATTCATATTTGCCGGAATTTCACAAATTCTTTATGCCCTGCAATCAAGAAAT
>NZ_JJML01000034.1 GCF_000775285.1 Neosynechococcus sphagnicola sy1
GCAATGGCAACTTGATAGGCGGCCACTGCCTGGTGGGGCTGCCCATTAGCCTGGAATTGATCCCCTTGCTGATGGGCAATCAGCCAATCTGCTGGATCATCCATCTTAGGGGGTGAGACTGCTCAAAGCATCCTTCAGTCCATAGACAATCCGCTGCTGCTCCTCCCTGGTGAGTTCTGGAAACATCGGTAGGGATAACACCTCCTGGGACAGCTTTTCAGCCACGGGGAAATCCCCTGCCTGATAGCCCAGAGACTGATACACTGGCTGCAAGTGCAACGGCAGTGGGTAGTAGATCATGGAACTAATCCCCTGGGCTTGCAATCGTCGGCGCACCTGATCTCGATAGCCACCCCCATCGCCTAGGACGGCATCTGAGACTTGGGACTGCAACCTCACGGTGTATTGATTCCAAACACCGATCCCGCTGGCTGGTTCTTGGGGAAGGATGACATCTGGTAGGGGATGGAGGAGTGTCTGGTAACAGGTAGCGATCGCCCGTCGCTGGGCATTCCAGCCCTCCAAATACCGGAGCTTCACTTGCAGAATCGCAGCTTGTACCGCATCTAAGCGACTGTTGATGCCGACGGCCTCGTAGTAGTAGCGGGTTTTGCTCTGACCATGTTCCCGCAGTTGCCGGATCGTGCTGGCAATTTCCGGATCTTGCGTCGTCACCGCTCCTCCATCCCCACAGGCTCCCAAGTTTTTGGTCGGGAAGAAACTAAAACAACCGATATCCCCCCAACTCCCTACCTTGGCATGGTTCCAATCTGCCCCCGTGGCCTGGGCACAGTCTTCAATGACCCGCAATTGGTGGGCTTGGGCGATCGCCATCACTTGGGTCATATCCACAGGCTGGCCAAACAGATGCACCGGCAGGATGGCGCGGGTTTTGGGGGTAATCTGAGCCTCAATGGCAGCCAGGGAGAGATTAAAGGTTTGGGAGTCGATGTCCACAAACACAGGGGTTGCGCCCACCGCACTGATGACTTCCGTTGTAGCAAAAAATGTAAATGGGGTGGTAATCACCTCGTCTCCAGGGCCAATCCCCAAGGCTCGCAGCGCCAAGTATAAGGCATCTGTCCCAGAGTTACAGGCGACACACTCTGCCACCCGAATATAGTTGGCGAACTGGCGCTCAAAAGACTCCACCAAGGAGCCACCAATATAACGCCCTGAGGCTAAGACTGCCGCAACGGCTGCCCCCACTTCTTCACCAATAACTTGGTACTGTCGGGTCAGATCCAAAGGGGGAATGTTACTCACGGGCGCACACCGTCAATCTCGATTGCTGTTTAATAATGTAGAGTATCCGGGGCGGGGGCCATTTGAAAAGCCATACTCCCCGGATCGGGTTTAAGGATAATTGCCTAAACCGTTGACGCTGCTTGGGCAAGGTAGTCCTGGACGGTCAACAATCGCCAGTGAGCCTCACTCTCCAGAACTAAGACCTGTTGATGGTACTGCAAGAGGCTGGGGCGATGGCCGACGCTGATGAAGGTAATCGCCGCTGCTTGCAGTTGGTGATAGAGATTCTCTTCGTTTTTAATATCCAGGGCACTAGTGGCTTCATCCAAGACAGCATAGCGGGGGCGCGTTAGTAAGAGTCGGGCAAAGGCTAGGCGTTGCTGTTCTCCCAACGATAGGACATTCGCCCAATCTAGTTCTACCTCAAAGCCTCCCACTCGCTCGGGCAGATTGGCCAGGTTAACTTCTTCCAGCACCCATCGCAGTTCCTGATCGGTGACCGAAAACTGCGTGTTGGGGTAGAGCAATTGCGATCGCAGGGAGCCCAGGATCATATAGGGGCGTTGGGGCAAAAATAACATGTCCTCAAGGGGGGGTACGACTAATCTCTCCTTTCCCCTGATGCCAGATGCCCGCGATCGCCCGCAGCAGAGAACTTTTGCCAATCCCACTGGGGCCGACAATCACCAAGCATTCTCGAGGTTGCAGATGCAGCGACAGGTTCTCAACCAGGGTTTGCTCGGATTTGGGGGTTTGTACCGTCACATCCCTCAGGGCAATTTCAGTAGCTTCCTGGGTGGCAATGGTTGAAGTCGCCGTTGAGCCAGAGGCCATGGTTTCTGTAAAGGCAGACAACCGATCGATGCCTGCGGCAAAACTGGTAATGCCTTCAATTTGAGACACAATCAGGGACAGGGCTCCGTTCACCTGGGCAAAGGCAAAATTCGCCTGGGTCATATCGCCAAACTCAATTTGTCCGGCAAAATATTGGGGAAACAACACCAGGTAGGGAAGCACGACGGGCAGGTAACGATAGGTTGTCGTAAAGAAAGCCAGGTTCCGCTGCCAGCCAATCAAGAAATTGAAGTTCCGGAGCACATTACTAAAGCGGTTACCCACTTGTTGAACTTCTTGATTCTCGCCGCGATAGAAGGCAATGGACTCGGCATTGTCCCGCACATGAACGAGGGAATACCGGAAATCAGCCTCAAAGCGGAGTTGATTAAAGTTCAGCCGCACCAGCCGTCGCCCAATCAGTACCGTTACCAAGGTGCCAATCACGGAATAGGCCAAAACCACCCACACCAGCAGGGTTGATTTCGACCAGAGAATGCCAGAGAAGGACACCAAGTCCATCAACGACCCCAGAATAATCAGCAAAAAGGCCAGGGTGGTGCGGGTAAAGTTGCGAATATCTTCGCTAATCCGTTGGTCTGGGTTGTCGATTTCCCGTCCCGTCTCGATCTCGTAGTAGGTACGATCCTGGAAGTAGCGGCCCAGAAAATCATTGGTCAGCCACGCTCGCCACCGCAACCCCAGAAAATCCTGGACATACCCATAGAAGGCAACGATGGGAATCCCGATTAAGAAACCGGTGAAGTAAACGCCGACAAACAGGTAGGCCAGTTCCTGGTTCTTTTTGACCAGGGCATTGGTAAAGAAATTGCCCACATAGCTAAAACCGACATTAATCGCGGTCACCAGAATCGAGAGCAGCAACACCCCCGCGAGTAAGCCCCATTGCTGCCAGCGGGGACGCAAGTTCCGCCCAAAGGCTAGAAAGCAGCCAAAGGGGATCAGCAGGGAACCAATCACCACCAATAATGCCTGCGATCGCACCATGTTATGAAGGAGGGGGGTAAGTCCCGGTGCAACCTTGTCCGTTAAGGCTGGGTTGAGGTGATGCCCGATCAGGGTAATCCCCGTCACAAGAACGAATAGAAAGGCAAACAGAAATACCAACAGCATCACCATCAACAACAGGGTGATCCAGCCACCCCCCTGTACCCTGGGGTAGAAGTAGGGCTGGGCAATCCTGACAAAACGGTTCCACAATTGGCGGTTTTCTTGGCTCATAAGGCAAGGGGGTAAATCAAGACTGATGGACAGATCATTCTTCCGAAGGACTCAGGACAGTTTAATGCCCAACCTCCTCTGTTTGCTAGGGCTGGGGGCATTGGTCATTCCAGCATCTGTGCCAATTCCTGTCGCAGTCGGTGGAGAATTGTCGTTCGATCTACTTGACTGAGAATTTCTTGAATCAGGGTGCTAGAACCCTCGGCCCCCCAGGTACACCCTTGTTCCAGATAGACTTGAGCACTGCGCCCCACCGCATAGGTACCATAGCCCGCAATCAATGCCTGGGGCAATCCAGTGGTCAGTTGTGCCCAAACCGCCCCTCCGACATCCGCCTGACTCAGGGCACTGGCGATCGCCCCACTTTTACCCAGCCCCAACCATAAACCACTGCCCCATTCGCCTAAGAACAAACCACAGGCACTCATGACAATGGTTTTCCAGAGTTTCCCCGCATCATAACGAGTCATCGGCAACCCATAGAGTCGAGCCAGGGCACGAATCAGGCTCAGATCTGCTATCAATCCACCCAGGATGTCCAGCACCGGGATGGGATTCAAACCCACGGCGATCGCCTTGACTTTGGTAAACTGCCAGATCAGTGCCTCAGCTTCCGTTTGACAGGCCGTGAGGGTGGTGCGGGCGATCGCAGCTTCCGCCGCCCGAGCTTGGAGGAGGGCATTGAGGGCTAAAATCACCCGACCTTCACGGTTCAAGAGCTGAAGAATAGCCTGCTTCAGTTCCTCCACCTGGGGTAGGGGCGTTTCCCACTCGTGGGTAATCCGGCCATCTGGCCATTGAATCCGTACCTGGCGCGGAGCCGGGTCCGCCGCCACCCGCACCACTTCATCCGCTGAGATCAACCGTTGCAGGGGATGGCTGGGATCACTAGTGGCAAACAGTTGTTGCAGGGTTTGGTAGATGCTTTTCCGATCGGCATCTGGGTAAAGGTCAATTTTATTAAAGACTAAAATCAAAGGCTTCAGAGCCGTCTGTAATTCACAGAGTGCCTGATATTCCGTGCGGGTGATGTCCCCCGCCACCACAAATAAGATTAAATCAGCCTCAGCCGCAATCTCTCGCGCCATCTGGGCACGGGTTTGCCCGTCCACCTCATCGAGACCAGGGGTGTCGATAAATTCCACCCGTACCTTACTCCCCAGGGCAGCGGTGCTCCAGCGCACCGAGCGCGGCCATTGGGTAATCCCATGCAGCGGCCCCGTTTGTAAGACCTTCTCACCCATCAAAGCATTGAGAACAGCGGATTTCCCCCGGCTGACCAAACCAAAGGCAGCAATCCGCACCAGCCCTTGGTCAAGCTGGTCGAGGACTGTCCCCAAACGACTCGATTCCGCTTTTAAACGCGCCTGTAACGCCGCATCCAGGGGCGGATGGCGGGATTGGTGCAGCAATCGCCCATAGCGATTCAGGGTTTGTCGCAAACTGGCACGGGCACGGTTCAGGTAGACTTCTTGCAGTGATGCGGCAGAGAGCACAGATTAGGTCAAAGATTCCAGGTAGTCCCGGACACGATTGCGTCGTTTGGGTTGACGCAACTTTTGTAGCGCTTTTGCTTCAATTTGTCGAACCCGTTCCCGCGACAGATCGAGGGCACGGCCAATTTCTGCGAGGGAGTAGGAATGCCCATCCCCCAAGCCAAATCGCATCTGAATCACATCTCGCTCCCGACTGGTGAGGTCAGCCAGCAATTGCTCCAGATCGCGGCGCAGCGCCTCGCGGGTCAAAATATCCTCCGGGGAAATCTCATCGGTTTCCAGCAAATCTCCCAGTTCCGTATCTTTTTCTTTGCCAACTTTGGTTTCTAGAGAAACGGCACGGGGAACTCGCAGTAACACTTCCCGCACTTGCAGGGGGGTCATCTCCAGTTCTATGGCAATATCTTCGATGGTGGCGGTGCGACCCTTTTCCTGGGAAATCTTTCGCTGCGCCTTTTTAATTTTGTTGAGTTTTTCAGTGATGTGGACAGGCAGGCGAATGGTACGGCTCTGGGTGGCGATCGCCCGGGTAATGCCCTGACGAATCCACCAATAAGCATAGGTACTGAAACGATAGCCCTTGGTGGGATCAAACTTCTCGACGGCTCGCTCCAGACCCAACGTTCCTTCCTGAATCAGATCGAGGAGTTCCAGCCCGCGATTTTGATACTTTTTGGCCACGGAGACCACCAACCGCAAGTTGGCTTTGATCATGTGTTCCTTGGCTCTGGAACCCTCGGTAATAATCTGTTCTAGGGCTTCCAGGCTCAGACCGGTTAGGTCTGCCCAGTGGCGTTTGCCCTCCGCTAGCATTGGTTTGAGCTGGGCTACGTCGATACCGGAGGACTCTGCCCAGCGCTCCAAGGAGGGACGATGACCCAATTGAGCGGTCAGGGTATCGTGAAAGCTTACTAACCGGACATAGGCGGCAATCGGAGCCTGATCGGGATGGGCGGCAGCATTGCGGAGTTCCAGTAAGTGCATATAACGCTGCACCCGCTGCGCCTCAGAGACTTCTTCGTCTCGACCCAAGAGGCGAACCCGGCCAATTTCCTGGAGGTAAAGACGCACGAGATCGGTGGTGCGACGATTGGTGCCCTTGGCCAAGGGAGCTGGATCGCCATCCAAATCGATCTCGTCCTCTGCTGGTTCAACCACAACCCCTGCGAGAACCAATTTATCCAGGGTCAAGGATTCACCCTGGGGTGCGAAGTCTTCAAATTCTGCATCTGCGAAAAAAGGGTGTTGCCGGCATAGGGAGAGTCTCAGGTGCGTCAGATAAACTTGAATGTCTCAGTTTGTCGCTGTCTGGTCGGGGGATTCTGCTTCAGGGCAAGGTTTACAGAAAGGGACTGACAGAGCTGTTGGGAAGTTCCGCGCCCCCGCCATCAACCGATCCGTTACCAAGTGATCAACAAATCCATGCTGAGGATCAAAAGTTTCAAGATTAACTATATCGGGCCGGCGATCGCGGCCTCGTGATTTCGGTCAAGGGCTAAAGTAAGCTACATCACCAACCCTAAAATTTCTGACACCCCGGCAGACCCTGATGAATTCTTTTCCTTGGATTTCTCTATTTTAGTATTCCCGCAGAATCTTGATCGGTAACAGCAGTGAGATGGAAAGGTTGACGATGAAGTGCTACCGCCACGGCAGGAAGCTTTTGATCAATACTGGTAGTGAACATTGTGTAGGGAAAGCAGGGGATGCAGTTGCAAACAACGGAGACATCCTATCTAGGGTGGGCTGGGGATGGTCTGGCTGTCGGGATATTTGAAGATCAAGTGGTGTTAACGGGTGATCTGGTCAATCTGGATACGAGGCTGGCAGGTAACTTACAGGATTTAATCACCGAGACAGACTTTAAGGCCAAAGAAGGGAACACCACTGCCGTGCGCGTCGGCAGCCATGGCCCGGTACGGAAGCTATTACTGGTGGGGCTGGGTAAGTCAGAGTCCTGGACGTTAGACAGACTTAGACGGGCAGCAGCGGCGATCGCCCGTCTGGGCCAAAAAGAGAAGTGCAAGACCCTGGGGATCAGTTTACCAATCTGGAACCAAGATCCAGGGGCAACCACCCAAGCGATCGCCGAGGGCGTTGCCCTCGCCCTCCATCAAGAGCAACGCTTCAAGTCAGAGCCAGACCCTCAGGCTAATGGGATTACCCAGATCGATTTACTGGGTCTGGGAGATCAGGGAGTCGCCCTGCAACGAGCCCAGCAGATCGTCTCTGGGGTGATCCTGGCTCGACAGTTGGTAGCCGCGCCCCCGAATCTCGTAACGCCGTTAACCATGGCCGCAACGGCTCAGGCGATCGCCACCGAGCATGATCTCACCCTGGAAATTTTAGATGCTGCCGCCTGCGAACAGCGGGGAATGGGAGCCTTCCTAGGGGTTGCCAAGGCATCCGACTTTCCCCCCCAATTTATCCACCTCATCTATCAGCCCAGGGGTATTCCCCGTCGTAAACTTGCGATTGTGGGTAAGGGGCTGACCTTTGACTCCGGGGGACTGAACATTAAGGTGGCGGGCGGAGGCATGGAAATGATGAAAATCGACATGGCAGGGGCTGCCGCCACCCTAGGAGCTGCCAAGGTGATTGGACAGCTGCGCCCCGATGTGGAAGTTCACTTTATTTCGGCGGTCACCGAAAACATGATTAGTGGTCGGGCGATGCGTCCAGGGGATATTCTCACTGCATCCAACGGCAAAACCATTGAAGTCAATAACACCGATGCGGAAGGGCGCTTAACCCTGGCGGATGCCCTAGTGTTTTCGGAGGGACTGGGGGTGGATGCCATTGTGGATCTCGCCACCCTCACAGGTGCCTGTGTCATTGCCCTCGGGGATGAAATTGCTGGACTGTGGAGCCCGGATGACACCCTGGCAACCCAGTTGTTGACGGCGGCTGAACTGGCGGGGGAAAAGCTCTGGCGCTTGCCCTTGGAAGAGAAATACTTTGAGGGGCTAAAATCTGGCATCGCCGACATGAAAAATACTGGTCCCCGCCCCGGTGGCTCAATTACGGCAGCACTATTCTTAAAGCAGTTCATCAAAGAGACTGCTTGGGCACACCTGGATGTGGCGGGGCCTGTGTGGACCGAGAAAGAGCAGGGCTGCAATAATCCTGGAGCCACGGGGTATGGAGTCCGGACGTTGGTCAACTGGGTGCTGAGTAGTTAAGGGGAGGCTACGATACTGCCCCGCGCCGGACTTGCTCCTGTTCCAAGGCAGTGAACAACGCCAGGAAGTTTTGTGCCCCAAATCCACCAGCCTGACGCAGTTCTCCATCGACCCAACGACTTCGGCGCTCAATCAGTTCCAAGAAAAAACGTAGGCTGGGGGAAAATCGGGTGGGTAAATACCTGGAGCAGAAGCGCCGGGTATTCGCTGGCCTGCCAGTCCACGAGGATTTGCTGTGCCTGCAGGGTCTGGAGTTCGGTCGCCAATAAAGGCAATTCCTGCTGTTGCTGCAACCGGGTGTAATAACTAGGGGCAACCTCTAAACAACGCAGTCCCGCTGCCCGAAATTCGGCGATCGCCTGCAGCAGATTCGGAGTCCCCAGAGCCAGATGCTGAATCCCAGCACCCTGATTGAGATCCAGAAATTCTTGAATCTGGGAATTGGCCGTTGTTGGTTCATTGATCGGCAACTGCACCCCAGAGGCTGGATGGATCATCACCTGACTGTATAGCCCTGACTGCTCGGTACGAATGGTGAACTCCTGTTGAGGCTGAAATCCAAACCCATCGCGGTACCAGGCCACTGCCCGTTGCAAATCCCCAGGGGCAACATTCAACACTGCGTGATCAATTCCCGTCAACAGCGGATCGGGATTTGGGGTGGGTTGGGAGGGGCTGTAGCTGTGATCTCCTATGCCCAAGGGGTGTAAGGGGGTGACCCCCAAGCGTTCTACCAAGGTATGACGTAAACTGCCCCAAGCTGCTACCTGAAGCCACCGCAGCCGTCCTTGCGGATAACGCTGCTCCTGGATGGATTGGAGTAGGGGGGCTTTCACCTGCATCAGGGGGTCGATCGCGGCCTCTAAGTTCGGGACTCGGAATGCCAGATCCGCAACTCCAGGAGGGTGCGATCGCAGGTGTTGTGCCACAGGGCTACCGGGGTGAAGCGGAGACGAGAGCAGCAGGGCAATATTGCCCTGTCGGATCAGCTCAGAACGGCTCTGGAGATGCTGCCAACTGTCCGTGGATTGAAATTGGAGGGTCTGAACAAACCAATCCCGTGTTGCTCTGGCATCTTCAACAAAGAAGTGAATATGATCAATCTCCATGGAGCTGTCCCAGGCAACCCAACCTCAGGTTGCAGTCTTCCCCCGGTCGCTCCCTGAGTAGTAAGCCTAGAAAAATAGTTCACCCTCCGGTGGAATAGGGTTTGTCCGGGACACAATTTACCCTACAGTGACCAGAGCTACGCTAACAAAGAATCCAATGAACTGCATCCTCTCAACCAAACCGTCCCTGAATGTAATCCTGGGTTCGGGGATGGGTTGCGGCCATGAAGATCTGAGAGGTGGGGCCAAATTCAATCAGGCGACCAATGCGACTTTCGTCAGTGCTGAAGAAGGCGGTGTAGGTGGAAACCCTGGAGGCTTGCTGCATATTGTGGGTCACAATCGCAATCGTCAAATCATGACGTAGGGTTTCAATCAATTCTTCAATCTTCATCGTTGCAATGGGATCCAGCGCCGAGCAGGGTTCATCCATCAACAACACCTTTGGTTTAACGGCAAGGGCACGGGCAATACACAGACGCTGCTGTTGCCCTCCCGATAGCCCAAGGGCAGAGGTGTTGAGTTTATCTTTGACTTCATCCCAGAGAGCCGCCCCTTTCAATGCCGACTCGACAATCTCATCGAGTTCAATTTTTAAATTTTTCTGAAAAATCCGGATGCCATAGGCAACATTGTCGTAAATACTCATCGGGAAGGGATTGGGCTTTTGGAAAACCATGCCAATCTGTCGCCGCAGGTTATTGATATTGACCTTGGGGTCATAGAGATTCTGACCAAAGAACTCTACCTTGCCCTCGACATTGACCTTACCTTCCAATTCACTAATCCGATTCAGGGCTTTGATAAAGGTCGATTTGCCACAACCGGAAGGGCCAATCATGGCAGTCACCTGCCCTTCATAGATGTCAATACTAATGTTTTCAATTGCCTTAAAAGTGCCATAGTAGAAGGTTAGGTTTTTGACACTAATGGCTGGCACCAAGGGTCTGGCCTCACCAACGGTAAAACCTGTTTGAGTGGTGGTTGTGGGAGAACTGGACTTAGGGTCGTTAACCATAGGGAAAAACCTGAAAAATAGGAGAGCTTCACAGAGGGAAAATCAGTCAACTTAGCGAAGGTTGAGACGGCGACGCGTTGCCAATCGGGACAGAACGCTGGCAATCAGTACCAAGACCACCAGCACCACCGATGCCGTCCACGCCATCTTATTTTGCTGCACAAACGGGGAACTAGCATAGTTATAAATCAGCACCGAAAGGGAAGCAGTAGGCTCCTTCAAACCTTGAGCCCAGTTCTGACTAAACAGTGCCGTAAAAACCAGGGGGGCGGTTTCGCCAGAGGCCCGAGCAACAGCAAGCAAAACTCCCGTAGTGATGGCGGGCAAAGCCCCCATGACCACCACACGAAAGGTTGTCTGAAACCGAGTCGCCCCTAGCCCCGAAGACGCTAACCGCTGGTTGACTGGCACTAGCTTTAAAGCTTCTTCCGTAGTCAGCACAATGATCGGCAACATGACGAAGGCCAAAGCAAAACTCCCGGCAATCGCAGAGAAGCCACCGGTATTTAGCACAATCAGGGCATAGGCAAAAACACCCACAACAATAGAGGGCACGCCGCTGAGCACCTGCACAATAAAGCGCGTGACATTGGCGATCGCACTGCCTTGGCTAAACTCACACAGAAAGATGGCTGTGAACAAACCAATGGGAATGCTAATGGCTGAGGCGATCGCCACCATGGTGATCGTCCCCAGAATTGCATTGGCAAAGCCATCGGGAACTCCTTCCATGCCTACGGGCGCAGGAATATGGGTAAACACACTCCAAGTCAAGGTTGGCAGACCCTCCATCAGGATCGTTACCAGAATTGAAAACAGCGGCAACAGGGCAATAAAGGATAAGGCAAAAGCCACCCAAGTCATGATGACACTGAACAGCATCCGCCTCGGCGGCAAGGCACTAGTAAGCTCCAAGGCGATGGTCTTGCCTGTAACAAACTGGGTACCAGGGAATGGAGAGGGGGTAGGTGCCATAGGGTAAAAATGCTTCAATACAGATTCTGAAAAGAGTCAAGTCAGCAGGGGCTGGCTCCAGCTCACTAGCTTGATTTTTGACCTAAGACTTGCACAAGCAAAACTGCGGCTACGTTCACTAACAACGTAATCACAAACAACAGCAACGCTAGATACATCAAAGAACTAATGTGTAACCCGTCCTGAGCCTCGGCAAATTCATTCGCCAGCACTGCCGGAATCGAGGACGCTAAATCGAACAAGGAACTGGAAATCTGGGGGGAGTTGCCAATGACCATGGTGACTGCCATCGTTTCTCCGAGGGCACGGCCTAGGGCCAAGAGGTTGGCCCCAATCATCCCAGAGGAGGCAGCGGGTAACATGACACCAAAAATGGTTTCCCAGCGGGTTGACCCAAGCGCCATGGAAGCACTGCGGAGATCCTTCGGTACAGCGCGCAACACCTCTCGCGTAATCGAGGCAATGGTGGGGATAATCATAATTGCCAGAATCACCCCTGCTACATACATTCCAGGCCCTGAAGGTTCGGTATTAAACAGTGGCACCCAGCCCAAGACACTATGCAACCAGGCACCCAAGGGCTGAATGATCGGGATCAGCACAAAAATACCCCATAGACCCACAATTACACTGGGAATTGCCGCCAAGAGTTCCACCGTAAACCCGATGGGTGTTCGCACCCAGTCCGGCAAAAAATCTTCACTAGTAATAATTGCTACTGCTGTACCAATCGGCAAGGCCAACAACACCGCGATCGCGGAACTCACCAAAGTGCCAAAAATATAGGGCAAGGCTCCGAAAATGTTATTGGGTACGTCCCAATCTTGCCCCCAAATAAACCCCAAGCCAAAGTGGTGAATCGCAGGCATGGCTTGACCTGCAATCACAATCCCCATTAAAAACAGAACCAAGACGGCCAAGGCGGTAAACAGCCTCACCACCCAGGTAAATGTTGTATCCGCTAGGGCAACACCCCCTTCAACAACCGTTAGATCAGAGGCACCGGAGGACATAGCAGCCGCAGCCATGCTCCGAGGGGAATTGCGGGTGGGCTGAGAGGGGTCAGTCATAGGAAGGGAGGCAGCAAAACAGAAATTTGTGGAACAATGGGCTTCGAGGTCAGGATGTTTGAGGGAGAACTCCCTATGGCATTGAAACTACCATAAGGAGTCCACCTTTAACATGAGTTATGGCTCAGACAGTGTTGCAGATTACAATCTAATTCACCGTCGCAGATTAGATCCCCTTGACACCGTTCTTGACGGTATTAATCACCCGCTTAGCAGTACTGGCGGGAATTTTGGTATAGCCCAGGGAGCCATTAATTTTTTGGCCATCCGTCAGAATCCAGGACACCAATTTCTCAATGGCATCAGCTTTAGCTTTGGGATACTCTTTATAGACCATTATCCAGGTCAAACCGACAATGGGGTACCCATCGGTGGGGTCACCGACAAAGACCCGAAAGTTATCGGGAAACTGAACCGTATCCAGGGCATCTTCAGCAGCTTGCACCGAGGGCACAATAAACTTCCCTTGCCGGTTCTGCACCGCCGCCATGGGAATTTTGTTTTGCTGGGCAAAGGATAACTCGACGTAGCCAATACCACCGACGGTTCGCTTCACCTGAGCGGCAACGCCAGCGTTCCCTTTGCCTTTGATCGGGTTTGTTGTCCACTTGGGAGCGGTACTGACACCCACCCGACCCTTAAAGTAGGGACTAATTGCACTGAGATGGTTGACAAAGATAAAGGTGGTGCCACTGCCATCGGCTCTGACAACGGAGCGGATGGGGCTGTTGGGCAAGTTGACCCCTGGATTGTCTTTCACAATCTTGGGATCATTCCATTTGGTAATTTTGCCGCCAAAAATTTCCGGTAAAACAGCGCGAGAAAGCTTGAGATTGCTCACCCCCGGCAGGTTATAAACGACCGCCACAGCACCCCCGGCAGTGGGCACCAGGATCACCCCTCTACTTACCTTAGCGATCTGGGCATCGGTCATGGCTGCATCGCTGCCACCGAAGTCAACCGTTCCCGCAATCGTTTGATTAATACCACCACCGCTACCAATGGCTTGGTAGTTAACCCGGATATTTGGGTTCTTTTTGGTAAATTCTGCGGCATAGCGCTCATAGAGCGGAGCGGGGAAGGTTGCCCCTGCACCGCTGAGAGTCAGTACTTGGGCAAGGGCACTCATTACAGGCCCAATTGCTACAGCAGCGGTGACCGCTGAAGCGATGACAGTGCGACGAAAAACAGTCGAAGAGAACGCCATTATGCCTTATCCTTGCGCAATAACTCAGTTGGATGATTATTTTGTAGTCAGAACTACGGTACAACCTGACTGGTTAAACAAGGGACAACAAAAATATAACTAATGGTTAAGGTTTGGTAAAAAAAATATTAACAAAGAACAGAAATACCTAGCTCGATTGGGTTTTGCTAGTTGTGATGATTTGGCAACTCTGGAATTCTCAACCCTCAATGTCAGGGCTTGCTGGCCGATTAACTGATCCCATGGCTACAAGAATAGCCTTGATACATCGCCATCCGCTGGGATTGTGAAGGTGCCTTCGATCTCACAACTCAAATTGAGAGCTGGGATTGAAATCTCGAATGGATGAGATAGAGGGTAAGGATCATGCTTGTTGGATTCGGGTTTCGATGATTTTCCAGGAAGTTCTGTACCCACTCTCTTCCTATGCCTCATCCCCCATGGGGGGATGCTAGGCTAGAGCTCAGGAATGGATGATCATGGCGGTTCATTCCCATGGTTGAGCGACGACTGCTGCCGTGTGATCTAACTGTAAACAAGGAGAACTCAGTGGTTACTGCCCCTGACACAGCCCGAGACTTGGCGACCCCGATGCCCTCAGGGGGCGATCGCGTGGCAGTTTTGTTGATGGGCTACGGTGAAGTAGAAAGCTACGAAGATTTCGCCCACTATAATGAGCAAGCCTTAAATTTACTCACAGCTAAATTTGCGCCGGTACCCACCTGGGTGTATCCGCCCTTGGCTCGGCTGCTTGCCTTGTTTGATTTCCACGAATGGAATCATCAGCATGATCACTTTATTTCCCCCCACAATGCCATTTTCGAGCGCCAACGTGCTGGTATTGAGCGCTGTTTACAAGAGCATTGGGGGCATGAGGTGCAGGTGTTTAAGGCGTTTAACTTCTGTGCCCCATTTTTACCCCATCAGGTTCTCAACGAAATCAAACAGCAAGGATTTGATCGAATCTTGATTTACCCCCTGTTGGTGGTTGATTCCATCTTCACTAGTGGCATTGCCATTGAACAGGTCAATCATGCCCTAGCAAACCTCGCCGATGGATCGGATCACTGGGTCAAAGGTCAGCGATATATTCCTTCTTTCTATGACCAACCGGCCTATATCGCCCTCCTAGCAAAGCTAGTTGAGGAGCGCATTGCCACCGACCTAGCGGTTGCTCACCTCCCCTCTCAGATCGGCATTGTGTTGATGAATCATGGTTGCCCCCACCAAGCGAAGGGGTTTACAACTGGCATTCAAGAAAGTCAACGCCTCTACGATCTTGTCCGGGAGCAGTTGATGCATCGCTATCCGTTAATCTCGGTGGGCTGGCTTAACCACGACACCCCCCTGATTGAATGGACCCAGCCCAATGCGACCCTAGCGGCCAAGAATCTCATCAACCTCGGAGCCACGGCGATCGTTTTCATGCCCATTGGTTTTGCCACCGAGAAC
The DNA here is from genome assembly GCF_000775285.1 of Neosynechococcus sphagnicola sy1. NCBI lineage: Bacteria > Bacillati > Cyanobacteriota > Cyanophyceae > Neosynechococcales > Neosynechococcaceae > Neosynechococcus > Neosynechococcus sphagnicola. The sequence goes on from NZ_JJML01000034.1 coordinate 14,834, forward strand.
CATGAAACCCTGCTAGATGTAGAGCATATCGTGCAAATGCTGCGTCGTCAGCGTCCTGACGTTACCTATGTGCAGATGGCCTGTGTCAATGACCACCCAGACTTCCTGAGCATGGTGGCGACTTGGGCACATCCCCAGATCGCAGACCTGCTCTCGGAGCAAGCTCGGGTGGTTAACCTGCATCGAGCAGCCCAGCCCAGTCATGAGTCCCATGATCACAGCCATTATTCCCATGGGCATACCCATGAGAATGGACACCCCCATCACCACTAGTAGGTGATCATCCTTTTGGAAGTGGGGGAGTCGAGCAGCGGGATCACTCCCGCTGCTCTAATTGGTTTGGTTGTCTTGCAGCTAGAAGAAGGATGCTTGATGACGAATCAAGTTAAGAAATTCTTCTCGGGTTTTTTGGTCATCCTGGAAGACCCCCACCATGGCACTAGTGACGGTCCAAGACCCCGGTTTCTGAACACCGCGCATCACCATGCACATGTGGACGGCTTCCATGACCACAGCAACGCCCTTAGGCTCGAGAACTTCCTGGATCGCCTCCGCCACTTGACGGGTTAGACGTTCTTGCACCTGGAGGCGGCGGGCATACATTTCTACAATCCGCGCCAGTTTACTGAGACCTACCACTTTCTGATTGGGGATATAGGCCACATGAACCTTGCCCATGAAGGGGAGCATATGATGCTCACAGAGGCTGAAGGCATTGATATCCCGCACCAGCACCATCTCGTTATGGCCTTCATCAAAAATGGCGTTGTTGACCAATTCTTCTAAGGACTGCTTGTAGCCACTGGTGAGGAATTGCATCGCTTCGGCGACTCGCTTTGGGGTTTTCAGCAACCCTTCTCGATCCGGGTCTTCCCCCACCCCCAGCAAAATGTTGCGGACAGCTGCCATCATTTGCTCTTGATTCTCATGCTCGTCACAGGGAGGCTGGAGGTTGGGTTCTCCACCGTTGAGGGTATTGCGGTCAGGGCGAGGGGTGGTAGGGATAGCGTTTTGCACAAGGGAGGGGTCAGGACGATTAGAACCGTTGGTAGGCGCGATAGTCATGATCGGGAAAGGTTGGGGGGTCTTGGGTCAGCAGAGCCAGGGATCTGAAACATCCATCTAGAAGGTGCCAGTGTGGGGCATGAGGGTGAGTTCCTCAACCACTGCCTGGGATGGCAACAAAGCCGTATATAAAATCGATTGAGCAACAACTTCGGGGCTTAACATGGCCGTGCGGTCAAAGTCCGCATTCACTGCTTCCGCATCCCAGAGGGGGGTATTGACGGCACCCGGACACAGGGCAACTATGCGAATGCCGTGACTACGTTCCTCCATGGCCAAAGTTTTAGAAAGCGCCATCAAACCAAACTTGCTCACACAGTAGGCTCCCCACTCTGGAAAGGTTTGTTTGCCGGCAATTGAGATCACATTAATAATCGTGCCCTGATGACGCCCTCGCATACTGGGAAGTACACCTTGAATACACTGGAACACACTGGTGAGATTGAGATCGATCACCTGCTGCCAGTCCCTGAGGGGGGTGTCTAGCAGGGATGCTGTATAGCCCATACCCGCACAATTAATCAAAACATCAACCGGGGCAAAGGCTGCTGCGATCGCAGTGACTTGAGTTCTAACCTGATCGATTTTAGCCAAGTCTAGGGCGTAGACGACGGCATGTCCTCCCTGGGCTTGAATCAACTCAGCCAGGGCTGCCAGTTTGTCGGGGGAGCGACCCACAAGGGCGACAGGATAGCCTTCTGCGGCAAAAGCCAATGCAGTTGCCCTGCCAATGCCACTACTGGCACCTGTAATCAAAATATGCCGCTCAGAGGTAGGAGTCATGGACACCCCCCCCCGATGTGGGAGGCGCAGGCGATGGGCCAAGGTTGATCTAGTTCCCAAGGAGTAGCTATGCCAATGACCATCGCGGATACCAGAAGAAGCCATGGAGTTATCAGAAGCCACAAAGGCTTAAGGATGAGAAAAATGTAAAGAATCTGTTACAGATTATATCATTGCTGCGGAGAGTCATCCGGAGGGCAACTTAAACGGGGGCTTCCAGAAATTTGCCGATATGCCGAAACTTTTGATAGCGCAGCCGACACCTTTCTTGGTTAGATAACTGGTTGAGATCTGCCAGATTTTGAACCATGGCTTCCTTGAGGATGGCCGCTGCTTTCAAGGGATTGGCATGGGCACCGCCCACAGGTTCAGGGAGTAATTGATCGAGAATCCCCAGATTTTTCAGATCCCAAGCAGTAATTTTGAGTGCCTCGGCAGCTTGGGGGGCTTTGCTCGCATCTTTCCAGAGAATTGCGGCACAGGCTTCTGGCGTAGCGACAGTGTAAACGGCGTGTTCAAACATCAACAGGCGATCGCCCACCCCGATTCCCAAGGCTCCCCCGGAACCCCCTTCGCCAATCACTGTACAAATAATTGGCACTGACAACCGAAACATTTCTCGCAGATTGTAGGCAATGGCCTCACCTTGTCCGAGGCGTTCTCCTTCCACCCCAGGATAGGCACCGGGTGTATCAATAAAGGTAAGAATTGGCATCCCAAAGCGGTCAGCATGCTCCATCAGCCGCAGGGCTTTACGGTAGCCCCCTGGGGAGGCCATACCGAAGTTGCGGGCCACATTGTCTTTGGTGTCTCGCCCCTTTTGATGCCCCAACATCACCACAGGCTGTCCGGCTAGCCGTCCAACGCCCCCCACCAATGCCGGATCGTCGGCTCCCCCGCGATCGCCATGAAGTTCAACCCACTCATCACTGATAGCTTGGATATAGTCCAGGGTGCTGGGGCGGCGAGGATGGCGAGCAACTTGGAGTCGCTGCACCGGTGAGAGACTATTAAAAACTCTCATGGCGCAACTGCATGGCCCGCGCTTCGAGTTGCTGAATCTGGTCAGAGACATCGACATCATTCTCCTGAGCCAGGTCTCGAATCTGGGTGATGCGGGTTTCTAGTTCCGCCAGTGGCTTTTCAAAATCCAGCAGAATTTGTCGGCGATCGGGGTTTGTCATAGGAAATCCTTAAGCCAACAGGGGTCTAAAGCCATGTTTCACCGAGAGCTGACCAATCAGATCCATTTTTTCCACGGAAATCTGATTCCGCCCCCAGGAAAAGTTGGTATGCCAGGCTTCAAACTCTAGGAGCATGGACTCGGCAAAGCAGGCAAATAACTGACGAGCCGGAACATCCATATTCACAATACTCATAATTCGCCAGTCAATGTCGAGGGAGTGCTCGACAATCCCTCCATTCAGTACCTGCACCCCAGGGTGTTGAATCCGCATCCCTAGATTTTTGGGATAGCCGCCATCAATCAGCAAACAGGGCTGTTTCAAAGTTGTCGGGTCAATTTCTACCCCTTTGGGCATACTGGCTACCCAGACAATGATGTCAGCAAGGGGGAGAGCATCCTCAAGTTCCATGATCTTGCCCCGCCCTAGTTCATCCTGCAAACAGCGCAGGCGGTCTGGGTTACGAGCAATCAATAGGAGATCGGCAATATCGGTACGAAGGTTCAACCAGCGGCAGACGGCACTGCCAATATCCCCCGTCGCCCCGCAGACGGCAACGGTTGCCTTGGTGAGATCAATACCCTGTTGGGCGGCAGCTAATTCAAGTTGACGGCAGAGAATGTAAGCCGTATGGGTATTTCCTGTGGTGAATCGCTCAAACTCTAGCTTGACGTTGCGAACCTGGGGCATTTGCTTCAAGTTAAAGTTCTCAAAAATAATCGAGGAGAACCCCCCCAAGGCGGTAATATCAATGCCATGCTTTTGGGCGTGGGCCATGGCGTTCAGGATCTTGCGAATCGCTGTCTTAATCCGGTTAGTGGCTAACATCTCCGGCAGGAAACAGGACTCGACATAGTGCCCTTCGATGGTCTGCCCTGTTACACTGGTGACCCGGATCGTATCGACAATCTGGGGAGGAGCGCTGCACCAGAAGTCTAGGCCCTGATTGGCATATTCAGGATAACCCAGTTGATGGGCAACAGATTGGGCGTGTTCTAAGCTAGTAAGGTGACCGATCAGACCAAACATGGACGTTGCAAAGAAACCGTAAAGGGGGCAGAGACGGGGAAGACCGCTAGCTCGGCAACTGATGATTCAGAAGAGGCCGTCAACGGAACGCTGAATCGAAACAGTGAAATCCCCCTACTAGAGGTTGGGCCGGTTAACAGCACCCAGGGCTAGACGGCAGCCAAACCAAAAGCAGATAAGCGCATGATATCGCGGGTTGTGAAGCCGATCTCGGAAAGGGCTTCTCCATACTGAATCATAAAATCTTCTACTAGGGCTTCCTTTTCCATCCCCAACACCTTGGCATCGGCCTCAACCTGGTTTAACATTCGCCAAACCAAGGGCAGGTTTTGGCGGTTGGCTGCTTCCAGCTCTGTTTTAGAGGTTTCAAAGTGATCCCGCAGCCAAGTAGCACCATAGTTGAGGTGGCTATACTCATCCTTGACCACTCCCTCGGTGATTTTTCGGGCAAAGTCATCGGCGACGGGAATATAAATGTTGTAGGCGGCGATCGCAAAACATTCGACGAGCAACGCTTGAATCAGCAGGCAGGTGACAACCTTGTTAGCGGCAGCAGCTACCTGAAAGTTGTGGTGGAGATCGGCAAAAAACTGCCTCGGCAAACGCCATGTTGGGGGTTACCTTGAGGTTGCGGCCACAGGCTTCAAAGCCTTTCTTGTGGCGGCTTTCCATCTTAGCAAGACTCAGTAACTGTTCCTGACTACCCGGCAGCAGTTCAGCCAATTTCTGATAATTGTCGTGGGCTTCTTGTTCGCCTTCAATGACGATGGCGTTGATGCGGCTGTATGCATCTTTATACACGTCGCTTTGATAGTCGAGTGTTAAACTGGCCTCAAGCTGCGGCATAGGTCTAGGATCCCCTCGAAATAAAAACTAGAGTGACTATAGGGTAGATATACTACCAGGGGTCAGGTTACAGGAAGTTAAGTAGCCCAAGTCTTTTAAAATCTACACTTTTTTACCAGTAAAAGGGACAAATTGACCAGGAGTGATCATACACCCTCCTAATCGTTCAGAGAGGGATTGACCGCAATCTAGTTATCAATGTTCTGTTCTCGCCCAGGCGTTACAGCGTTATGAGTCATACCCAGACTGCTTATCCCCCACGTCCGCGAGGGACTATTGCACTTGTACTTGTCAGTTCCATTAGCTTGGTGCTGCTGTTGTTGGGGGCTGGTTTGGTACTGTCTCCCCTCGCCATTGTTCTCTGGACATCCTTTTTACCCTCCAGTCTAACCATAGGGGATGGCCCTTGGTTTACGATTGCCAATTATCGGCAGGCCTGGGATCGCGGCCAGTTCCTGCTGGCCTTTGTCAACTCCACTATCGTCGCCCTAGCCGTCACTGGGTTGCAGATGGTGACATCGGCTTTGGCGGGCTATGCCCTCGCTCGCCTGCAATTTCGAGGCCGTCAGGCACTGTTGCTACTGGTTCTAGCAACCCTGGTGATTCCGTTTCAAATTCTGGTGATTCCGATCTTTCTGGTGTTGAAATCGGGGCACCTGATCAATACCTATGGGGCTTTAATTCTCCCCACCGCCGCCAATGGGTTTGGGATTTTCCTGTTAAGACAATACTTTCAAACCATTCCCGTGGAGTTGGAAGAAGCTGCGGCTTTGGATGGAGCCAATCGGCTGCAAATTCTTTGGCAGGTGACCCTGCCATTGGCACGTCCAGCACTAGTGACGTTGTTTCTGTTTACGGTGATTGGTGAATGGAACGACCTGTTTAAGCCGCTGGTGTTTACCACCCGCCCGGAGTTGCGGACGGTGCAGTTAGCGCTGGCAGAGTTTCAGGAGCAATTTACCAATAATTGGCCGTTGATGATGGCCGCTGTCGTGATTGCTACGGTGCCAGTGCTATTAGCCTTTTTGGTGGGGCAGCGGCAGTTTCTTCAGGGAATTGCCACAACGGGCATCAAAAATTGAAGCCGACGGGTCTTTACCCAATCTTTATGAGGTTGAGTTCTGTGGTGGTAGGGTCAAAAATTCCTCAGTTCTCAAAGACGCTATGGGCTGAAAACCCTTACCCCTAGAGACTACTCGACTCATCAGTTCTGACGATTGCTATCTGAGGATAGATTCCTAGATGATTGCAAGAGCTTACACCGAGTTGAGAATTGTATCCTTTTCGTAAACCTCTCTAGCATCCCCCAGCAACCACGTAAGAATGAAGCTGAAGTTGCTCAAACATCACAAATGTTGACCAAACAAAAGACTGAGCACCAAGCTGCTTCCTATGTGTTGCCCCTAGTGGGGACGCTCTTGGGCTGTCTGGTAGGAATTTATGTTACGGTGATCCACCTGTTTGGTGCAGGAGGTGCCTCCCTCTCAGAAGTTGTAACCATTGGTACAGTTCCCCTCTCGGAAGCAGTACTGACAGGAATCAGAATTTTATTACTGACTTACTTAGGTCTTTCTCTCGGGATGGTAATTGATCGCTGGATTGCTGCTCGGCACCCTAGCGATCGCTAAATACTTTAATCCAAGATATCGGATGGGGCTGCTTGCCGAGATGATTCACCATGGGGCATCTCTCAAGGGTAAACTGAGTAAACGTTACCGCTCTCTCGGTGCCTTTAAGTTGCCCCTAGGATTAAGGCTGGTCATTGACGGGGTCAAGAACCGCCCGAAGAATGAGGTTGGACAAGTATAGGGGACGATATCGACAAGGCCAAGGCTACCGGAATTCCCTGTAAGTTGGCGCGATAGAGTGCTGGGGGGGCAAGGCTGCTGAGATGTGCTTCTATCAATTGCCTACTGCAATGCTATCAATAGCTTAATGCAATGCCCTGATGGGGAGAAAAGTGTAAGAATGAAGCCGGGAAGTCACCCTGGCTTTTTTCTTGCCTAACAAAATTAGCAGACAATTTGCTAAAGTGAAGGGCGATCGCTAAAGTCAATAAACTGGTGGCGGTGAGCAGACTTGGTCTGTTAGCAATCATTCATCGTTGTGGGAATCATGAACCCAGGAATTGATCTCCAAGGCAGTTTTATCCAAGCCCTGATAGACTTGGGCATCCCAGGGGGAACCGCGAAGGCTATCTGGATGCCCCTCCCTATGTTACTGATGCTGGCAGCAGCTACCGTTGGTGTGCTGACAGTGGTCTGGCAAGAGCGCAAAATTTCTGCCGCTGCGCAGCAGCGGGTCGGGCCAGAATTTATTGGCCCCTTGGGGATTCTAGCTCCGGTGGCCGATGGCCTGAAGTTACTGTTTAAGGAAGATATTGTCCCCCTCAAAGCCGACCCTCTGCTCTTTACCCTGGGGCCGATTATTGTCGTGATTCCAGTGTTTTTGTCCTACCTGGTGGTGCCCTTTGGGCAGAACTTGGTGATCACAAATCTCGGGATTGGGACATTCTTGTGGATTGCCCTCTCTAGCGTTACCCCCATTGGTTTGTTGATGGCTGGCTATGCCTCTAATAACAAGTACTCCCTATTGGGGGGCTTGCGGGCAGCAGCGCAGTCGATCAGCTATGAAATTCCCCTGTCTCTGTCGGTCTTGGCGATCGCCATGATGTCGAACAGTCTCAGCACCGTGGACATCGTTCAGCAGCAGTCAGGCTATGGAATTCTAGGTTGGAATGTGTGGCGACAGCCCGTTGGATTCCTAATTTTCTGGATTGCTGCCCTTGCCGAGTGTGAACGTCTGCCCTTTGATCTGCCGGAGGCTGAAGAAGAATTGGTGGCGGGCTATCAGACAGAGTACACCGGGATGAAGTTTGCTCTGTTCTATCTAGGTTCCTACGTCAACCTCGTGCTGTCAGCGCTGTTTGTGTCAATTTTGTACTTGGGCGGGTGGGACTTCCCGATTCCGGTGACGCTGATTGCCGACTGGTTCGGCCTTTCAGAAACCACCCCATGGCTACAAATTGTCCTCGCTGTCCTCGGCATCACCATGACCTTGCTCAAGGCTTATTTCCTCATCTTCCTGGCGATCCTAATGCGCTGGACAGTTCCTCGGGTGCGGATTGATCAGTTGCTCGATCTGGGCTGGAAGTTCCTGTTGCCAGTCTCTCTGGTGAATTTGCTATTAACAGCGGCTCTGAAGCTGACCTTCCCCTTTGCCTTTGGGGGCTAATCCTGCCCCAACCGGAAGATTCCCCTTGCCTGTAAACCGTTTGAACAATGTCGATCTTGTAACCGTGAACACACCATGCTGAAATTTCTCAAGCAAGTTGGCGATTACGCGAAAGAAGCTGTCCAGTCTGCTCTTTATATTGGCCAAGGGTTGTCGGTCACCTTTGATCACATGCAGCGACGTCCGATTACGGTGCAGTACCCTTACGAAAAGCTGATCCCCTCTGAGCGTTGGCGGGGGCGCATTCACTTTGAGTTTGATAAGTGTATTGCCTGTGAGGTTTGTGTGCGCGTCTGCCCCATTAACCTGCCAGTGGTGGATTGGGAATTCAACAAAGAAACCAAGAAGAAACAGTTGCGCCACTACAGCATTGACTTCGGCGTCTGCATCTTTTGTGGCAATTGTGTTGAGTACTGCCCCACCAACTGTCTATCAATGACCGAAGAGTACGAGCTTGCTGCTTACGACCGTCATGAGCTGAACTATGACAGTGTGGCTCTGGGACGTCTCCCTTACAAGGTCACCGATGATCCGATGGTGACCCCCCTGCGAGAACTGGCTTATCTGCCGAAGGGTGTCCTCGAACCCCACGACTTACCCCCAGGGAGTCGTCGGGCTGGGTTGCGTCCTGAAGAGATTGTTGAGCAGTCCAGCACAGCCACCCCCTAAGTTGCACTGGCATCGTAACCCTGACCATTGACGGTTGACGGTGTGCGGCTGGCAACCCTCGGGGGGCGAGATCGCAAGTGCTCAGTCATTTCAGGTCTTGATCGACCGATATCCAAGCCCCAAAATCGATTGTTGAGGAGATGATAACACTGTGAATTTAGCAGAAGGGGTTCAACTTGTTTCCTTTGGCCTGTTGTCCTTAATGACGCTGGGAGCAGCCCTCGGGGTTGTGCTATTGAGCAATATTGTCCTGTCTGCCTTTTTGTTGGGCGGCGTTTTTATTAGCATGGCAGGACTCTACCTGCTGCTGAATGCTGATTTCGTTGCCGCCGCCCAAGTTTTGATTTATGTGGGCGCTATCAACGTCTTGATCCTGTTTGCGATCATGCTGGTCAACAAGCGGCAACCCTTCTCTAGCCTGCCTAATGCCTGGATTCGTCGGGGAGTGACGACCATTGTCTGTGCTGGTTTATTTGCCCTCTTAAGTACGATGGTCTGTGCTACCCCGTGGGCAATCTCCTCGGCAGCCCCAGCGGGAGACAGTTCCATTATCTTGATTGGGGAGCATTTCTTTACGGACTTTTTGTTGCCCTTTGAACTCGCCTCAGTGCTGCTGTTAATGGCACTGATTGGGGCGGTGGTGCTTGCCCGACGGGAATATTTACCTGAGGAAGCCCAGTCTCCTGCTGAGACTGTCTTGATGTTGCCTGAACGTCCCCGTGAAACCGTAGGGGCTGGCAGTCCAACCGAATAAACCTTCCTGCCTCAGACCGTGCAGATCGTTGTCCCTCTCGCCCATTCACTATCGATAAAATTCATGCAACTCCAATACTTTTTAATCCTTGCGGCTGCATTGTTTTGCATTGGCATCTATGGGTTAATTAATAGCCGCAATGCGGTACGGGTACTGATGTCCATTGAATTGATGCTGAATGCAGTTAACCTCAATTTGATGGCCTTCTCCAACTACCTTGATCCTCAGACTATTAAGGGTCAGGTGTTTACGGTGTTTGTGATTACCATTGCGGCTGCGGAGGCCGCAGTGGGGCTGGCGATTGTTCTGGCGATCTATCGCAACCGAGATACCGTAGACATGGAGCAGTTTAACCTGCTGAAATGGTGAGTAATCCCGCTTTCCCCTGTCCGCCACTGTGCAGCTTAACCAAGTCATTATTGCCCACAAAGCCGGAGACACCCTGAGCCAGCAGTGGGCACAAAAGTCTGCTGACCAGTTAGAAGCTCTGGGGTGTGATGTTTTGATGGGCCCAAGTGGGGCTCGAGATAACCCCTACCCCGTGTTTTTGGCTTCAGCATCTCAGCAGATTGACTGTGCGTTGGTTTTGGGCGGAGATGGGACGGCACTGGCAGCAGCAAGACATTTAGCCCCCGCAGGGATTCCGATTCTGGCGGTGAATGTGGGCGGTCATCTGGGATTCTTGACCGAATCTTTGGAGGAACTACAACAGCAAACCTCCGTATGGCAACGTCTATTGGACGATCGGTTTGCAGTGCAACGGCGAATGATGCTTCAGGCAGCTGTGTTTGCAGGTAATCGTCACCATCTGGAACCTGTCAGCGATCGCTACCTAGCATTGAACGAGATGTGTGTCAAACCCGCTTCGGCGGATCGCATGATTACCTCAATTCTAGAAATTGAGATTGATGGCGAGGTGGTGGATCAGTACCAGGGAGATGGATTAATTGTTTCTACGCCAACGGGATCGACTTGCTACACCGTGGCTGCCAATGGGCCAATTTTGCACCCTGGGATGGAAGCAATCACCGTCACTCCGATTTGTCCTCTCAGCCTCTCTAGCCGAGCCATTGTCTTGCCACCTGGATGTGTGGTCAGCATTTGGCCACTGGCTGATCAGGAACTCACTACCAAGTTATGGATGGACGGTGTCCTAGGAACCTCGATTTGGCCGGGACATCGGGTGGATATTCGCATGGCTGAGTGTCAGGCTTCGTTCATTATTCTGCGAGAAGATTATTCCTATTACAAAACCCTGCGAGAAAAACTGCAATGGGCCGGAGCCAGGATTCGCTACACTAACAACCACCGCAATTGAACCTGAATCCCCAGTGAGTGTCTAAGGATGAATGGGACTGATAAGGGCGATGGTCAAAGACCGCTCTTCGACCATCGCTGGAATGATCGCCCTTTCTCATCGCAGAAACCTACTAAAGCCAAGGGCGATCGCGACACATGTGTCTAAATTGGATCAAAAAGAATCTTGACGAGGGAAATTCAATACTGAACTAAGTCAGGACTAAGCGTCAGATTCGATATACAGAAACAATAATCCCATCGTGACGGCAGGGAAGAGCCAGCAGGTGACGGGGATGAGAATCCAGGGCAAGAAAGAGGCTGCGTATGAACCTTCCATATCAAAGTTTCCTGTCTAATCGACGTGCTTCAAAAGGAATCCTACTGCGAACTGAGTCGTACCTGCAGAGTTCTCAAAATTCTTAACAGAGTAGACTCGCTGCCCAACGCTGACCACAAAAAAGATCTGAATCAATATTGATTCAGATCTTTCCATGACAGCGGTTCGGGAGGGGACTCTAGTTAAATACGCCCCGGAAAATGCTATCAACAACAGCAAAGTTCGCCAGCAAGAAGTAGGCAACAAAGGCGCTACCCGTTGCCCCAATGAAGAAGCCCCCTGTAAACTGGCTCCAGCCTTCAGCGCTTTGCATCACCTTGCCTCCAGGTGGAATGTTGTGGAGTACATCCCACTTACTGCCGCCCTGAAAGGAGACTAGGCCATGAAGGGATAGGCAAGCCGTGGCGATGATAATCAACGCTAACCCTGAAATTAAGCCCCCTAAGGCTGCAAAATCAGAATCTCTTAGTGGACCGAGTTTCACCCACGGGCCAATCAGGAAATACCCATGAGCCAGCCCCACCTCCAGACCCCGCAGGATTGGAGATAGTCCTGTACGATAGGCGGGTAGATTACTAATGAAAGTTTCGGTAAAAGCGGAGGCACTGATGGGCGTTGCCAGGTGACCCACGAAGGGATCACCTTTGTAAGGCTTGATAAGCTCTTCAGCCATACGGATTTTTCCTCTGGTTTCTGAATAAATCTGGACTTGAGACAACATTCTAAGCAACAAGCGGTTCGCTACCGCAGAATTGGCAGCGACCTTTAGAAAAGTTCATTAAAATTGCCCGAGATCGGGTGTTATATCCAAGTCGCGGAGTCACTGCTGTTATAGCTCCACGCTACCGCAAGGACGCCGATCGCCAGCAAAATTCTACAGGCTTCTGCTTGTTGACCGGATACCCTCACCGATACAGTATTAGTCATCATTAGTCATCGCTGTGGGAGACAGGCAAATGACTTCGGTGATTGCAGCTATTGTGGGATTTGTAGTTGGAGTAGTGCTGATTTACTGGCTGTTGCAGCAACGGACACGAAAACAGCAACAGGCACAGGCTACCCAGACGCGGAAGACGATTGAACAACTGGAGAATGCCCATGAAGCCCGATTGAGAGTGGTCACGGAGTCTCTCCGTCATGACTATGACCAACAGATACAACCCCCTAAGCCTCAAGTTGAAGAGATACTACCGACTACGACCCCTACCTCCACCCCGACGGAGGTCGATGGTGCCGCCAATCAGACGGCTGCTCAGCCCCCCCTTGACCCAACCCTAGAAGAGCCGCTCCTGCCACCAGAGCCAACCCCCGTGACGGAGTCCCTGCCCACTGCTCTCACCTCGGAGGAACGACCCAGCTCTCCAGAGCCAACCCCCGTAACGGAGTCTTTGGAGCCGGGGGATGCCACCTCTGCACCTGTCACACTGGCTGCCCAGATTACTCACTGGGGTAACACGGGTCAGGTGAGGGTTATTCCTCTATTGGTGCGGTATGGAAGCCATCCTGAAAGTGCCATCCGGACCCAAGTTGCCACCGCATTGGCTCAGATTGCTGAAAAAAATCGGCTGCGAACGGGAATCCCAACGGTGCTGCCCCTGCTGCAAAAACTCAGCCAAGATTCCAACCCAATGGTGCGGCGGCAGGCAGTGCTGACCTTGGGATTTCTACCGTCCCGGCAGGTTCTGCCACTCCTTCAGCGGGCGCTGCGGGATGGTTCAGGTGGGGTGGTGCTGGCAGCCCGCACCGCCATTCAAACCTTGAAATTAAAACCGATCGCCAAGCCAGCAGTGGCTCAAACCCCAGTCCTGCGGTTGGATGCCCTGAAGAAATTTAAGGCTTGAGAGTAGGCTCCACAATTTCCCGTACCCGATAGATGGGCCGACCTTGGGATTCGTGGTAGGTCCGCATAGAAAGCTCTGCCAAGAGGCCAAAACTGAACATTTGAACCCCTGCTAGGAGCAGCACCACCACAAAAAATAGCAGAGGACGATTGCCAATACTCTCGTTCATCCCAAATTTTAGAATCGTCAGGTAAAGCCCCAGGAGCACTCCCCCCGCGATCGCTGCCAGACCGAGGAGCCCAAACACGTGCATGGGTCGGGTGAGGAATTTTTTAATAAAGGCAATGGTGAAGAGATCCATCAACACCCGAAAGGTGCGATCGATGCCATACTTGCTCTGGCCAAAGCGACGGGCATGATGGCGCACGGGAATTTCTGTGATTCGGGCTCCTTCAATAAAGGCGAGGGCGGGTAAGAATCGATGCAACTCACCGTAGAGATTCATATCGGCAACTAGTTCCGCCCGGTAAGCCTTCAGGGAACACCCATAGTCATGGAGCTTGACTCCGGTGACTCGACCAATTAACCAGTTGGCAGCTTTCGAGGGTAGTAGGCGGCTGATGGCAGCATCTTGGCGATCCTGACGCCAACCACTGACGAGGTCATAGCCTTCCTCTAATTTAGCAATCAGCAACGGAATATCGGCGGGGTCATTTTGCAGATCGCTGTCGAGGGTGATAATAATCTGGCCGCTGGCATGGTTGAAGCCAGCGGCCATGGCAGCGGTCTGTCCATAGTTACGACGGAGAATCACGGCTCGCAGGTCGGTGCGGGTTTGAGCCTGCTGTTTCAAGAGCTGGGTAGAGCCATCGTCAGAGCCGTCATCGACGCAGATGATTTCATAGGGGATTTGGTGGGCGATCAAGATGTCGGCGATCGACTCTAGCAAAGCTGGTAAGCTCTCAACCTCGTTATAAACCGGCAGGACGACGGAGACGGTGGGATAGGTTTCAGCAGACCAGGGATGGGGAAATTCCTCTAGGGTTCTGAAGACATTCATCAGGTTGCACAGGTGGATCACTCAGCAAGCAGTATAGAGGATGTCTAAGACCAGGAAGCAGGGGTCTGGGGCTGGTAGCTAGCGATAACCCGTCCGTATCCCCGTAACTGCTGGTAATAAACCTGGCTCACCCCATCGCTGGTTGGCGAGAGCTGATCAATGCCAATGCCATTGTGTCCCTGTTCCTGCCCAGAACTATGGATATAGCAGCCTCCTCCCAGGTACAGCCCCACATGGGTAGCTTTGACTGGGGTGCCAAAGAAGACTAAATCGCCGGGTTGGAGGTCTGAGGCCAAAATCTGCGATACAAACGCCTCTTGTTGATAGGCATCTCTGGGTAACCAAATGCCCACGGCGGCAAACGCTGCTTGGATCAGTCCGGAGCAGTCATAGTTTGGCCCTAACGTCCCCCCCCAGAGATAGACATTGGGTTGGGTCATTGCTGCTTCAGCAACGGCGATCGCCCCTGGTAACCGAGCTTGAATGGCTGCCAGAGACAGTAGGGGAGCTTCATAGGTGAGGGTCGTTGGCTCCAGTCGGCTCCAATCGTCCCTATGGAGCCATCCGGAATAGTCATCTTCGGACAGTTGCACGGCGATCGCCGTTGGCGTCGCTGCTCCCCCGGAGCTGGGGTGGTCTTGGATGATCTCAGATGCCGCTGGGTCGCTTACCGTTGGCAGGATTCGTAGTTGCCGTCCAGGGGCTGCTTGGGTTGCTAGGCGGTCACAGGCAGGGGAGTCATACAAATTAAGCGGTGACAGGATCTTGTATGCCATCGGTTCAGCAGCAAGAGGATCGATCATGGTTGGCAATTTAGCGGGTTTAAGGGTGCATGTACCGGAGAACTGGTGGCAAGATCAGGTGAGGGAATCCCTGCCCATCCACCCATGCTTCTGAACTATAGCGCTGGTCAGTCAGCTGAGAACCTATTCAGCCTGTCCGCCGATTCTAGAAAATTGCCTGACACGCCATGGTACAAAGCTTGGTGACCCTGACTTGACCCTGACTATAGTAATTTTGACCCCTGTTGCAGCCCTTCATTCCCCTCCCTATGCTCCACTTTTTCCGTAAAGATCCGACCTTAACGACCCTGGGCGATCGCATTTTGGCAGCAACCTGGGAACAGTTCTCGGAGTTAGCCCCCAATCAAATTGCCCTCACCTGGATTGTTTATGACGATCCGGTGCCCGTCAATACTGGGGGCGCGATTCGCTCGGAAGAATTTTGGCAATATCCCATTCGGGGGTTTAGCTATCGGGGGGTGGAGTGCATCTATCCCGCCAGCATTGTCAAATTGTTCTATCTGGTTGCCGTTTATGAGTGGCTGGAGAAGGGGATGATGCCGACTTCTCCAGAACTGGAGCGAGCGGTTCGAGACATGATCGTTGATTCTAGTAATGATGCCACCAGCCTGGTGGTCGATACCCTTACGGGCACCACCAGTGGGCCGGAACTGCCGATGGGACCCTTTGAAACCTGGAAACAGCAGCGTAATTTGGTCAATCGCTATTTTCAGGGGTTTCATTGGCCGGAACTGGCGACCATCAATGTCAACCAAAAAACCTGGTGTGATGGCCCCTATGGTCGGGAGCGCGCCTTTGTGGGTGAACAATTGGAGAATCGCAACAGGCTGACTACGGATGCGACGGCACGCTTGATCCACAGCCTCATCGGTGGCGTTGCGGTTTCAGCAGTCGCTTCTCAAGCCATGATGGCTGTCATGCGGCGATCGCTCCATCCTGCGGATTTAGCGGCGGATCCAGAGAATCAGGTCACGGGTTTCTTGGGAGCGGGTCTCCCCCTAGAGAGCCAACTGTGGTCGAAGGCAGGGCTAACCAGCCAGGTAAGACACGACGCTGCTTATATCGAGATCTCCGGCCTGCAACCCTACTTACTGGTGGTGTTCACCGAGGGTAAGGCTCAGAGTCAAAATCCAGCGATTTTGCCCTTTGTGGCTCAACGTGTTACCGAAGCCGTGGCTAGCTTAAGTTAAGCGATCGCGGCATGGCTTGTCTAAGGGAATTGAGGCTTAGAGCAACAATTGTGCTGCACCCTGAATCCGCTCCAGGGGAGTGACAGAGCGCGGCAAAACTGGCAGGCGGACAATGGTTTGCTCCGGGAAATAATCCCTCAGATCCGGTTGGTCAGGCTGATAGCGATTATGAACCATGTAGCGTTGACTCACTTGCATCTGTGCCAGGG
This sequence comes from Neosynechococcus sphagnicola sy1, assembly GCF_000775285.1. NCBI lineage: Bacteria > Bacillati > Cyanobacteriota > Cyanophyceae > Neosynechococcales > Neosynechococcaceae > Neosynechococcus > Neosynechococcus sphagnicola. The sequence continues at coordinate 31,077 of NZ_JJML01000034.1, forward strand.
TGGATGTCAGACGCTGGGCTTCAGCCAAAATAGCAGACTGGGCCTGAACAACGCCAATGAACTCCGTATGGTGGGGATTTTTGAGTTTTTTCTGCGCTTGCATCACCTGTTGTCGCAGCCCCCGCAACCGTCCCATAAAGTCCGTGCGCCCCAGAACATCTTGGTATTTAATCCATAGCTTAAAAATCCAAGCTAGCCAGTCTCCCAGCGCGGTTGGCATTGCCAGAAACCGCAACAGATGCCCCGTGGGTGCGGTATCCAGAATAATCAAATCCTGCTCCCCGCGATCTAACAAGTCCATGACGGTAATCAGGGACAGCATCTCATCAATGCCAGGGAGGGATTGGGAGACGATCTGCCGCCAGGCTTCTGGGCCATAGGCAAGGCGCAGAGAACTTTCACTGTCTCGGGACTCGCCACTCATCATCTCCGCCAGTTCCCATAGGTAGTCGTCCCGGAACTGCTCGATCACCACATCGGCATCGACCTCCTGGGCACTGAGGTTGGCTGTCAGTTGGGTGGGCTGATGGCCTAAGGCTTGGCCAAAGGCATCCCCCAGGGAGTGAGCTGGATCAATCGAAATCACCCGAATCAGACGATCCGGATAGCGATCAGCGAAACCCCAAGCGATCGCGGCGGCAACGGTGGTTTTACCCACCCCTCCCTTGCCCCCAATCAGGAGTAATTGCTGCTGAGCCGCTACAAAATCATGGAAGCCCGGTGGCAGTGATTGTGGCCAGGAGACAGTAATCGGCTGGGACAGATCCACCGTTTGGGCGGCCAAATCAAACCCCTGCGCCATGAGGGCATCCAGCGCCGCGCCGCCCACGGGTTCTGAAGCTTGGAGGGGCACGCCCCAGAGGGGGAGATGGGAAGTACCGGACAAGGTCTGAAATTTTTGGATCAGATGCTGCTGTTCGCCGTTGCGATCCAGGTCGCTGGCACTGGCAGGGGTAACCGGATTCAATTGCAGCAAGCGATTGATCCACAGCCCCCCACAGGGAATTTCCAAGGTTTGCAAGGCCGCTAAAAACCGTTGCGTTTCTAGCCAACTCATGGGTTCGGCGATCGCCACCACGAGGCAGGCCGTATGGGCTTGATTCTGGAGTAAGGATCGCCCCGCTGCTAGATCGGTTTTCATCGTCTGCAAAAAGGCATCGGCATCGTCCGGTGTGTAGCGACCCGTAAAGGTTTGCTCAATGTTGCGGTGCTTTTGCTGAAACAGTTCCAGGGCTTGCAGGAGCCCATCCAGAAAATCCATTAATTCAAACAAATTCAGGGTGTGACCGCTGGGGGCCATATCCACCACAATCCGATCCGCTTGCTGCTGATTGAGGAGCTGTTGGATTTCCAGAATTCCCATCAGTTCATCGAGTCCAGGCCAATCCAGATCCCAAACAGGGGTCAAATCCTCTCCGGCTACAAAGCTGCCTCGCTCCACCAATAGTTCCAAGACCGTGCCATAGCGATCCTTGAAAACGTGCAATAATTTCTCCGCATCCAGCGATCGCACCTGAAGGTTAGGCGCGTCTGGCAAAGGCTGCGCCGTATCGGAGACCGGCACCTGCAACACATCCCCGAGGGAATGGGCGGGATCAGTGGATAACAGCAACACCTGATCTTGGGGAAATCGCTGTGCCCAGTAGCGGGCAAAGCCGCAAGCTAGGGTGGTTTTACCCACGCCTCCTTTGCCACTGAACATTGCCAGGTGTAGGGAATCGTACCGATGCATGATCTCCAGCCTTGTCAACGCGAACTGCTAGCTCAGTTTCAGGGGAGGGCTAGCTTGGTGGTGCCCATCATACAAGGTAAACGCTGCAAGCAGCGGGGAATTTACCCGTTCCAGATTAAAATGGTTAGGCAGCTGTGAGACTTGGTTGTGCAGCCTGGTGCGCCTAAGCCTCCTTCCAGCAGTCAAATGGCACAGGTCGTTCACTGCCTCAAGATCTTATAGCGGCTATTAAGCTGGTGAAGTACAGTCGATTCCTGACTGGCAAAAGCTTCAGGACTGGAAGCGTACCGTACTCAACCGAGAATTGCTATAGACAGCGAATATGAATTTAAAACATCGGCTTTTCTGGGGGGCAGCACTGGGAGCTGGACTGCTCGATCGGATCACTAAGTTATGGATGATGCAAACCTTTACCGTGGGTCAAACCCTGCCCCTCTGGCCGGGGGTGTTGCATTTAACCTATGTCACCAATAGCGGTGCTGCGTTTAGCCTGTTTACCCAGGGGAGTGGGTGGTTGCGCTGGCTTTCCCTGGTGGTGAGTGTGGGGTTAATGGCCATGGCGATTTGGGGGCCAAAGCTGAGCCGTTGGGAACAGGCAGGTTACGGTTTTATTCTGGGCGGGGCGCTGGGCAATGGCCTTGATCGTTTTGCCTATGGCAGCGTTGTGGACTTTCTAGATCTGCGATTCATCCACTTTCCCGTCTTTAATCTGGCCGATATCAGTATCAATATTGGGATTGCCTGTTTGCTGGTGACGGCTTTTCATAAACAACCACCGCCGCCAACTCGAGGCGATCACCAGCCCTAATGACCGATTACCCTTGCCTCCCTACTGCCACAGATAAGGCTGGGGCAGCCACCTGGATGGGATGGCCGAGGATTCACAGGGCTCACAGAACGTTCTAGAGTGGGATAGCAGATCACTGGAAATTGGCGATGCGACTGTCTCAGATGCTCTTGGTGACGCTGCGGGAAGATCCCGCAGAAGCAGAAATTCCCAGCCACAAACTCCTGCTTCGAGCGGGATATATGCGGCGCATTGCCAGTGGAGTCTACGCCTATCTGCCCTTGCTGTGGCGGGTGCTGCAAAAAATTGCCCGAATTGTCCGCGAAGAGATGGATGCCACGGGGGCTCAAGAATGTTTACTGCCGCAACTGCAACCTGCGGAACTGTGGCAGGAATCAGGTCGCTGGGATACTTACACCAAAGCCGAGGGGATTATGTTTGCCCTCCACGATCGCCAGGGTCGGGATCTGGGGTTAGGGCCAACCCATGAGGAAGTGATTACGGCGATCGCCCGGGACATGATTCGCTCCTATCGCCAATTGCCCCTGCACCTCTATCAGATGCAAACCAAGTTTCGGGATGAGATTCGGCCTCGTTTTGGCTTGATGCGCGGTCGGGAGTTCATCATGAAGGATGGTTACTCCTTCCATGGAGATGAAGCCAGCCTCAAGCAAACCTACCTGGAGATGCACCGAGCTTACAGCAATATTTTCCGGCGCTGTGGCTTGGACTTCCGGGCCGTAGAGGCCGATTCCGGTGCCATCGGGGGGTCGGGTTCCCAAGAATTCATGGTGTTGGCCGATGCTGGGGAAGATGAAATCCTCTACACCGAAGATGGCCAGTACGCCGCCAATGTGGAAAAGGCGGTTTCCGTTCCCCCCGATGCCCTGCCGTCCCCCTTCACCACCTATGAACTGCGGCCCACTCCAGGGACGGACACGATTGAAAAACTCTGCCAGTTTCTCCAGTGCTCCCCTACTCAGGTGGTGAAAAACCTCCTCTACCAGGTGGTCTACGACACGGGGATGACGGTTCTAGTCTTAGTGAGTCTTCGGGGTGACCAGGAGGTCAATGGTGTTAAGTTGCAGAATCAGCTAACGCGACTCGCGGCTGCCTACGGCGGCAATACGGTGCTATCGTTAACAGTGCCCGATGCCGAGGCTCAGGCAAAATGGGCCTCCCAACCCCTGCCCTTGGGATATCTGGCCCCGGATCTCGCCGATACCTATATTCAATCCGTTCCCCATCTGGTTCCCCAGTTTCTGCGTCTGGTGGATCGCACCGTCGTTGATTTGCAGAATTTTGTCACCGGTTCAAACCAACCTGATTATCATATGGTCGGCGCAAACTGGGGTCAGCAGGTGTCGATGCCGCAACGAGTTGTGGATGTGCGCAAAGCTAGACCCGGCGATCGCGCCTTTCATGATCCCAGCCAATGTTTACAGACGGCACGGGGAATTGAAGTTGGGCACATTTTTCAACTGGGAACCAAGTACTCCCAGGCCTTAGGCGCTACCTACACCAATGAACAAGGCGAAGAAATTCCCCTGGTCATGGGGTGTTATGGGTTGGGGGTCTCGCGACTGGCGCAGTCCGCCGTGGAACAGTCCTACGACAAAGATGGCATAATCTGGCCGGTGGCAATCGCCCCGTACCAGGCCATTGTGACCATTCCGAATCTCAAAGATCCCGATCAGATACAGGCAGCCGAGCAACTCTATACAGCCTTGAATCAAGCCGGGATTGAAACCCTGTTGGATGATCGGGATGAGCGCCCAGGGGTGAAATTCAAAGATGCAGACCTGCTAGGGATTCCCTTCCGGATTGTACCGGGGCGATCGCTGAAGCAGGGTAAGGTGGAAGTGGGGCAACGGGCAACCCACCGGGTGGAAGAAATTCCCCTTGATCAGGTGGTGATGACCCTCCAACAGCTGATTGCGGTTGCCACTGAGTGAACCTGGCGGCATCCCTATCAATAGTGGGTGGGAGGCAGTTTCTGTAAGCGTTGCCGCGATCGCTCAAGTGCTTGTTGCAATTTTTTTACCTGGATCGGCTTACTGAGATAATCATCCATGCCCGCTGCCAAGCAGAGATCGCGGTCTTCAGCCATGGCATTCGCAGTCAAGGCAATAATTTGGGGTCTGGGATTGTGGGTCTGGCAAATTTGGCGAGTAGCTGCGAGCCCGTCCATCTGGGGCATTTGGACATCCATTAGCACCACCTCATAGGCGTGCTGTTGCAGCGCTGCTAGCACTTCAAGACCATTGTTGACCACCTCGGCCTGATAACCCAGCTTCTCTAGGATCTTCAAGATCACGGTTTGATTGACAATATTATCCTCGGCGACCAAAATCCTGAGGGGTGAGAAGGCATAGGGTGGGGAGACCTGCGGGGGGGGTCTGTTGGGGAGTGAGATTGGGAGTCATGGCCGTTTTGCCGTCCCTGACCCTATCGGTGGGCCTGACTAGTTGAGTCGGCATCAGGCTATCGGGGATAGCTGAGGTAACCATCGTAAACCAGAAGGTTGATCCGTTGCCCACTTGACTTTCAACCCAAATTCGACCCTGCATGAGGTCACAGAGGCGTTGACAAATGACCAAGCCTAAGCCAGTGCCCCCATACTTGCGTGTTGTCGAGGCATCGCCCTGGCTGAAGGGTTTGAACAGACGGGGCATTTGTTCTAGGGGAATGCCGATACCTGTATCTCGAACCGCAAACTTCAGTTCATAGGTCTCTCCCGTTAGCTTGCGGTCAGCCTCCAAGAGCGGTTCCTGTGGGACTGGTTCTGCTGCTGTTTCATCACGGTTGTTGAACGGCGGCGGCTGGATTGGACGGGCATTGACGGTAATAGCGATCTCCCCCGTGGGTGTGAACTTAATGGCGTTATTGAGGAGATTGACGAGAATTTGGCGCAACCGAATGCGATCGCCCATGATCCAGGTGGGGACTAGTGGATCGATCTCGGAGGTCAATGTCAGTCCTTTTTCAGCTGCCTGACGCACAAATAAATTAAGGCATTCTTGGACACACCTGCTTAACTCAAAGGGGTGTGCTTCCAAGGTCATCTCACCCGACTCGATTTTGGAAAAATCTAAAATGTCGTTGATAATCGTCAGCAATGATTCGCCGCTGGAATGGATGGTGGCTAACAGTTCCCGTTGTTGCCCATCGGTGGCAGTATTCAGGAGTACCGCTGTGAGCCCAATTACGGCATTCATTGGGGTGCGGATTTCATGACTCATGGTGGCAAGGAATTCACTCTTCGCATGATTTGCAACTTCTGCCGCAATCCGAGCTTGTTGTAAATCCTCTTGGGTTTGCTGCAAAGTTGTTAACATCGTGTTCATGGTGTTGCCAAATTGGGCTAATTCATCCTGCCCTGGAATTTCGATACGGACAGATAAATCTCCATCCGCACTGACGCTACTAACGAAGGTATGCAATTGAGTCAGCCGAGAGAGGACGACTTTTTCTAACAGCACCAGAACGGTAATCGTTAACCCCAGGCCAACCACCAGTAATGAGACCGCCAAAAATTGCAAACTCACCTGGGCTTGTTGATAAATCGGTCGAGGCCCCTGAATTTGTAACAGGAGTGCGGGTTGACCCTCAATATTGTTGACCAAGGTATACCCCGCGATCGCCTGATCATTCAGGGGCTGAATCACCATTGCATTTTGTGCATTTTGGGACTCTTTGGCATTGGATTGGGGGGCATGCCGATTCTGGTTTTTTAGATGCGTCCAGATGGGTTGTAGGTCTGGGGGCAATTGCTTTAGGTCATAGATGTTCAGAGAGAGTTGGGTGAGTTTAGCCAACTTATTGACTGCCGTTGAGTCTAAATATCGGCCCATGACAACCCACCCCTTTTGGGGTCCCTTATTGTCACTGGTGAGAATAGGAGTGGCAACTACCAGCATCGGATGGTCGAGTAGGATAATACCCTGGATGGGGTGGTCTAGGATTACTGGCAATTGCGGGGCGGAGACCTCCTGTTGTTTCATATTCAAGGCTTTGCTGAAAACAACCCGTCCGTTAGAACTAACCAGTAACAATAGATTCAGCTGTAATTGAACAATTGTTAAATAAGTGTAATTAGATACCAAGTATTCTTGAGAAGGTGTTTCCATAAAGTCGTAGGTGTCATCCCAAGCCGAATAATCGGTGGAAGTCACTTGGAGGGTCTCCAGCTCATTTTGCAAAGCTTCCAATGTCCGGATGACATTCAGCCGCATTTCCTGCTCCTCAACCTGTTGATAACGATTGAGAACAATGGCAAATGAGGTGGCATAGAGCACGGCTGTTAAGCTCATCAGTGCTCCGCCAACAATCAGAAGTGTCTTCTGACGCAGCTTCACAGAATTGACACCTTAGGGGAATGAATTAACCTGATTTTTAAAGTGATTATCCATTAAT
>NZ_JJML01000035.1 GCF_000775285.1 Neosynechococcus sphagnicola sy1
TGGCGGGTTGTGCCATTTTTAACAATGTAGGCAGGTTCACAGTAGGAACATTTTAGTTCCATTGGTATTTGGACTGATTGCTAAAATATCTTTAATTTATCATGGCCTCTAGATCGCTACCCATAAATTTTGTTATGAATTTACCTACATGTGCTACATCCATTGGCTCGGCAAAGTGGTAACCCTGTGCAAAATCGCAGCCAATTCCTTTTAAGAAGGTAACCTGAGCGTTAGTTTCACAACCTTCGGCAATAATATCCTTTCCTAAAGCTTTTCCTAATTGAATCACCGCTTGCACAATTTCGGCATTCTCTCCATTAGCTTGGATATCTTTGACAAATACGCGATCGATTTTCAAAGTGTCTACAGGGAGCTTTTGCAGATAAGCAAGTGATGAATAACCCGTACCAAAATCGTCAATACTGATACGAATGCCGCGATCTCGAAGTGCCTGCAAAAGATCTATTGTTTGCTGTCCTACTTCCAGTAGTCCACTTTCCGTAACTTCCAATTTTAGGCGCTCGGGGTTACAGTTTGTTTCTTTGAGAATGAAGTCAATATCGGCCAATAATTTGGGATAGACCATCTGGCGTGCTGCAAGATTAACGCTTATTGACAGTTCGGAATTAAAAGTTTTTTGCCATTCTTGCAGTTGAGCACAAGCCTGATGCAGAACAAACATACCTACGGGGACAATCGAACCAGTTTCTTCTAGACAAGGAATAAACTCTATTGGTGATACCAAACCTCTTTGAGGATGCTGCCAACGTATTAGAGCTTCAAAGGAATCTATTTTTCGATTACTAAGGTTGATAATGGGTTGATAAAAGACAACGAACTCTCCACGTACTAAGGCAAGACGCAGATCATTCTCTAACCGCAAGCGTTTGAATGCGAAATCATGCAGCGATCGCTGAAAAATATAATAACCTGCGATGCCATTCGATCTAGCTTTTTGTAGAGCAGTGTCAACATCACGAATTAACTCAACAGCTTGATGATAGTGGTTTCCCGCGATTGTAATACCTAATCTCGCGTTGGCAAAAATCTCATATTCTTCCACAACAAAAGGCTCAGAAAATGTTTGAATAATTTGCTCTGCAAAGCTAACAACTTGAGCTTCAATAATATTCCTATGTAATAGAAAGCAAAATTTATCGCCACCAATGCGATAAAGGGAATCTCCTGTTGGCATATGAGTTGTAAATCTTTCGCCGATTGCAATCAGAATTTGATCGCCAATGGCATGTCCAAACGAGTTGTTGATCAGGCTAAATTGCATGCAGTCAAGCACTAAAAGAGCAAACCCTTGAGTAGAAGACTGATGAATTAATTCTAGAGCACTATCGAGATCGCGCAGTAAAGAAGCGCGGCTGAGTAAACCCGTCAAACTATCGAAATAGGTAGCCTGATATAGTTCTGCCGTTCGCTCTTGTACCAGTCTTTCTAAGCTAAGGTTAAAATCTGCCAGATCGCGATTAACCTTTTGGAGGGAGCGAGTAAGTCCTAAAATCTTCAAGTGATTTTGGACGCGAGCTTTAACAATAGCAGGGTTAATTGGTTTTGAAATATAGTCCACAGCACCGAGTTCAAAGCCTTGGGCTACATCAATAGCTTCGTTAAGGGCTGTGACAAAGACAATCGGAATCTCTCTTGTCTTTATGTTGGTTTTCATACAACTACAGACTTCATAGCCGCTCATACCAGACATGATCACGTCCAGTAAAATCAAGTCTGGCTGAGGTTCTTTCGCTGCTAACTGTAAAGCTTTTTCTCCATTGGTAGCCACGATAACGGTATAGGTATCCTTTAATACTTCTAATAGTAACTGGATATTTTCTGGACTGTCATCCACGACTAGAATTTTCTTTATAGAGTTAGGCACAAGAATTTCCAAACTAGGTTTTTTATATTTTTTAGACTGTTTTCGAGTTGCTGCAAGATATTTTGAGCGTCATCAGTATTAAAGGTCTCCATAGCCTTATCTAGACTCTGCATATAATCAGAATATTTGCCATTGAGATGGGTTTTTAGAGTTGCCAAACAGTCGATCGCGGCAATCATATCTACCTCTAAAAAATCAACCATACGAGTGATGAGTGAATTGACTATTTCTGAATCAATGGTTGTTTGATCAGTGGGAGTTGGGGGTATGTCTAGTGGCTTTTCTAAACAAGCGATCGCATTTATGACTTCATTAAGACAATTAGTAAAGCGCTCTAATTCTATCGCAAATGTATTATCTGCTCTGATTACTACCTCTAAACAGGCAGTTGCCTGTTGCAGAGAGATCGCCCCAATGCTCCCAGCCACACCTTTAATTGTATGCACCAGTCGTAAGGCTGTTTCTTTTTCTCCATGCGTCAATGCCGAACAGATAGATTCGCCAACATTTAAGTTATTGTGCCGAAACATTAGTAAGAGTTTGCGATAGCTGTTATGTTTACCCCCGATATAATGTAACCCGGCCTTAATATCAATACTGGGCATTGCAGGAAAATCTTGTTTTGTATTCTCTGTAGCAACTATCAATCTGTCATTAGCGAGAGCATTTTCTTTGATGATTGTGGGAGGAATCCAGTGTAGGAGAGTCCTAAACATTATATCTGGATCGATTGGCTTGGTAATATAGTCGTTCATTCCTGCTTCTAGGCTAATTTTGCGATCGCCATCCAGCACATTAGCAGTCATAGCAATAATCGGCAGATTTAGTAGATATTCATTGCATTCTTTCATAGCAGTGAGACGAATCTGGCGAGTTGCCTCCAGCCCATTCATCTCCGGCATCTGTACATCCATGAGGATGCAATCGAAAACATGTTTGTGAATCCAGGCAATCGCTTCAATTCCATTATTGGCAATTTCAACAACAAGGCCATTTGCAGTCAGTAATTCAAACGCAATTTGCTGGTTAATCTCATTATCTTCTACTAGCAGAATTTTCTTTCCTTTTAACCATTCCAGTCTTACTGGAGCAATCTTCGATGCTGAGATGTAAAGCGTTTTATCGATAATATGTCCGCAAACTCTGACAATGGCATCAAAAAGAGTTGATCGATTTAACGGCTTCTCAAGTACTACCGCAAATCCCGATCCAATTCTATCCTTTTGCATATAGGCTTGAGAATATGCCGTTAGCATAATCATTTTGGGTTTTTCGACAATGCGAACATCATTCTGAATAAACTTGGCTGTCTCAATTCCATCCATTCCGTCTTGGAGTATCCAGTCAAGGATCGCGAGATTGTATGCTGTACCAACGTAAGAGGCTCTTACAAGTTCCGCGATCGCCAATTCACCTGATGCCACCGTTGTTGAATCAAAGCCCAGAGAAAACAGCATATCCTTTACTCCAAGTCGTGTTTCTTGATTGTCATCCACAACTAAAACCCGTAAAGCGGCTAACCCCATCAGAGAAAGCACTTCTTTCCCACCTGCAATCTGGGCGCGATCGCAAATAACAGTGAACTTAAAACAGCTACCATTGCCAACTTCACTTTCAACCCAAATCTCTCCACCCATCATTTTGACTAAGTGTTTGCAGATTGCTAACCCTAATCCTGAGCCGCCATATTTGCGTTCGATGGATTGCTCACCTTGCTTAAAGGCTTTAAACAACTGATCGATTTGTGACTCTGCTAATCCAATCCCTGTATCTTGAACAGAAATCAGTAAGGTAACTTGATTTTGTGTACCCGACTCACACTTTATCGAAACATTTACTTCGCCCGCTTCCGTGAATTTGATCGCATTACCAATCAAATTCATTAAAATTTGCTCTAGTCGTTTCGGAGAGCCGATCAGACCATGAGGAACATCTGGAGCGATATGCACTCCTAACTTCAGCCCTTTCTCCTGAGCCAGAAATTCAGATACAGAGGCAATACTTGACAGGGATTCATCAAGCTGAAAATAAATTTTTTCAATCTCGAGCATTCCTGCTTCGAGCTTCGAGAAATCAAGGATGTCATTGATTAATTGTAAGAGATACTTTCCTGATTTTTGAATTTTTTGGAGATAGTCTCGCTGTTGATTATTTAATTTGGTTTGTAACGCCAAATAGTTTAGTCCGATAATTGCAGATAGTGGTGTGCGAATATCGTGGCTCATCCTGGCCAAAAAGTCATCTTTGGTAATGACAGCATCAGTTGCTATTGCTAGAAGTTCTACTGTATGTTGATTTAATGCCTTTTCATTATGGTAATACCTAGACATCTCATTCCTGATCGTAAAGTAAACTATAGCAAGGACAAAGAGATCTATAAGTACTCCTAGGCATGACATTAATATCAGCGTTTGACTAGCTCTATTTGTGTATACGATACTCTGTTGGAATAATACTTGTTCGCGTTTAATTATCTGGGTAATAATCAAGCGAATTTCATCCATAATCAGCTTGCTTTTATTAAGATCTTTTTGCAATATAGCTAATGTGTTGGGACTGGATTGACCAGATTTAATTAATTCAGCTATCAGAACTAGCTTTTTTTCAATCAAGGGCTGAAGTATATTAAGGGATGCTATTTGAACGGGATTATCAGATGTTAGTTTTTTAATTTCTTCCAGTCGCGGTATAATTTCAGGAAGTGCAGAATTGTAAAGTTCTAAGTATCTTGCTTCGTTAGTTAATAGGTATCCACGCTCTGCCGTTTCCAAATCTTTAAGTGAAGAAATAAGCAAATTTAGTTTTTCTTTTACTTCACTAATGTGTGAAACCAAAACATAGGTATTGCTAGATCTAGCAATACCTAGCATGAATATGCTTTGTAAGCCAACTAAAATTATTGCCGTAACTCCTATTCCTGTATTAAATGTCTCTATGATACGCCACTTCATTTATCTGCATTAACCACAAGATCAACTTTAGTGGTTAATATGACATTTAGTTGTTTGATTTGCTGAATGAATTGATTGAAAACGAAATTAATCGCAACTGCGTTGCACCGCTCGTGGTAGAGATTTTTAGGCACTAATATCAATTTAATGTGAGGCTGCATAGAACAGTGCCTCTAAAATAAAGTTGTAGGAAGAAACTGACATGACTTGTTCCAACGGCAGTTGCTCAAACAGTTTTTGAACTCGTTCCCGCAACGCTTGCAAGGAAGGAAAAATCTGATTTTTCAGCGGTTGTTTGAGCAATTTCCAGAACCGTTCAATTGGGTTAAGTTCAGGACTGTGGGCAGGTTGCACCAAAGGAATAATGTTCTCCAGCCAACAAATTGCATTCGTCATGTGAGCTGGGGCTTGATCGACTTGTAAAATAGCCCAATCCTCGCCCAACTGTTGGGAAAGCCAATCCAAAAACTCCTGAAAGCACTCGCCATTGAGTTAGGGATACTCATGCAAGAAATGATCACCGCTCAAGGGGCAATGGCTCCATAAATCCAGAAATTCTCTCGTCCCCATTGCACCGCAACCTTAGGCTTCACCCCTTTAGCCGTAATCACTTTGCCAGTCTGGGTCTTTAATCCTACTCGGGTTTCATCCTGACACAGATAGTGAATCACTTTCCCCTGGGCTAACAGGCTCTCTAGAACAATCAGCGCCGCACCAAGGTTTTTCTAAAAGTCTCAACGGCCTGCTGATTCTGCCGATAGCGCTGGGGGCGAGGCTCCTTGAGTTTCGCCCCCAGCAGATACCGGACTGTGGTTTAGACCGTGCCATACTCAACCTTTAGACCATGTTTTTGCTTCAGCCATTCTACAAGCGCACCATAGCTGGAGAAGCCCTCTGGATTTTGCAATTTCTGTTGCAGATCTGCGAGTACCTCACCCTTGATTTTGCGCTCGTTCCCCGGTGCCTTGTTGATTTGCAACAGTTCTACCAGTCCGCCCTGGCGGTACTTTTGCAACCAGCGGGTCACCGTGGACGTGTCGCGTCCCAGTCGCTGACCGATTTCTTGTTGCTGGCTCACTTGCCCACTTTGAGCCACCAGAGCATTTGGAGCTTTTCCTTGTGAATTGCTTCCCGTGCATGTTGGAGTCGTTTCTTCAAGTCTGTTTCACTTTCCGTAATTTCGATGGTGAACGGGCGACTCATGCCTGACTTGACCTCTAGACTTTACGGCTCATATGGTATGAGACTTCACATTAAATATGAGACTTCACATTAAATTGGTATTACGTTGTGAAATTCCACCTGCCTCATACGTCTCGACAACTTTCTGACGCATTTCTGACGCAAGTCTAGGGAGTAGGGTTTCATATGGGTGATCAACGGAATGCACCAGTTTATCTAAAACGTACTGCATTAGGCTGATAAGCCCTGTGATGCGCCCACAGACAGTCAATGACACGTCAATAACGGCCCTTAAAACAGTGGGAAAATACTCGTCCCCTTACCTATAAAGACCGATTTTCTGTTGGAAAAATACCTGTACCCTATCCCATATTTTTGTCTGGAATGATTGAAATAAGTTAATTTGAGCGCCTGAGTACATTGCTAATGGGATTGAGTCGAGACATGGGGCGATCGCTGCAATTTAGCTTGAAGGCATCTGATATAAAAAGAGTACCCCCATGATTGTTTTCATCGCCATTATGCCGCGCCTCTAAGCCTATGCAAATTTGTTTTAAGCCTCAGTCCAGCCCTGAACCGACGCTATCCTGGTATGACTTGCCTGGTGAAGTCAAACGTTTGCTGATTGCGGCAGCGAATACCTGGGCAGATACGGTACAGTCCCAGGGCTATATCCAGCAATCACTGACGATCTCTGGTGCCTCTCTGGATGTGTTAGTCGCTGCCTACCGCTATTTCTTCTATAAGCACAATGATGCCGCCGCTCTCCAAATTGCAACCCAGGTGATTAAGCAAATCAGACAGTTAGAGGCGCTGCCTGAGTCGTGGGAGTTGCTGGCACCGATCCTCAGCAGTCGGAAGGAAGAACCCAGCATCCGATTATATCTCAATACTTATGCGGCTTCTGGATTGGTTCTGGCACGGACGGGTGCGATCGAGGAGGCAACCGTGATCACCGCTCGTGTCAGCGAAATCGATGATAAACGAGAATTTGGGGCAGCCACAGTGTTACACATTCTGACTCACCCTGACGATGAGGAGGACGAGTGACCATGGTTGAGACAGCGATGAAACATCGAGATTTGCTGGTCACAGAAGACGGGCAGTGGCAGACTTGTAAGCCTGCGAGAGAATGGGACTTGCTCCGCACGCCTTATCGGTTTCATCGCTTTTTGACGGAAGTAGAAGATGTGCTGGAAGCAGCGATCGATGAAACCGATTGTTTGCCGCAACTCTGGCTACTCGTGCGCCGATTCATCACAAATTCCTACTGGCTACAGACGCAGTTTATTGAACCCAGCCCTGACACAGGCACTGGAGTCATCGTGCTGTATGACGAAATTGGTTATCCACTGACCGTGCAGATTGCCACTTACTTACCCGGTACACGATCGTCCATTCACAATCACGGAACTTGGGGCGTTGTTGCAGTGTTCAGGGGAGAAGAAAAAAATACCTTTTGGCAACGGAATCCTAAGCCACAGTTCCCAGATTGGATAGAGCCAACGGCTGAAGTCACTTTATTGCCAGGAGACATCATCAGCTTTACTCCCGATGCAATTCATGGTGTTGAAGCCGCTGGTGATGAAACGACCGTTACCTTCAGTCTCTACGGCGAAACCCACCATTCCAAACGCTTTGAGTTTGATCCCGTGACTCACACCGCCAAAAATTTCTAACCTCCACATCCCTTTATTCAAAAATCATGATGTCAGACCATCGCCAAGACCAATACTTTAACCTGATCGATCAATTGCTCAAATGTCCCAATGGGCAGGAGCCAGAGGTTTTAGAGGATGTTTTAAAAGGGTCGTCTTGAGCCTCAAATACGACTCAGTGGTGCAATCTAAAATCCATAAACCCTGATTCTGTCGTAGCGGTCTCTAGGTGGTCTGAGTGGTTGGATACACCCAGGAAGACTTTTAAAACATCCTCTTAGATAGTCAACCAGAGTTGCTCGATGCAGGATTAGTGAAATCATTGATGCAAGTGGCAACCATGATGGCCCATCAAGATCATCAAGATGCCGCTAAGTTTCTAATTTTCATAGCGCGACAACTTAGTAAAGAACTGGGTTTGTATCCTCAAGTTTCACCAGAGTCGTAGATAGCTAGATAGAGGGGCTGATGCTTTTAGAGTTGACCATCACAGAAATAGGACAAAGGGCGATCGCCGGTGCGGAATTACCATTGCCTTTATAGGCTCTCACCAACCACATTTGAGCCTGGGTATAGCCTGGGGTGTCAGGGGATGCCCTCTGACAGAACGCTTCTAGAGCCTGGATTGCCTGATGATAATTGCACTGCTTGAGTGCTGTACTTCCAATTTTGAGCAGCTCCTCAGGGGGCGGTGACATAGAGAGGGGAAGACAAATGCAAAAACGACTGCGGTAGAAGCCATAGCAGGGCTTTGAAGATTGAGCAGCGCTGCTCTCTGACTGCAAACACTACTGCAAGTATCGCTGAAACTTGTGCCGATGCGGTCAATCCTGGGTTCCCCTCTGCCAGCATCAGATCCAACCCATACAGATCCGACGTGCCGCGAAGGTTGTCCCCATCTCCCAATGACCTCACCATCTCCATGGGCCATCCCTCACCTCGGATTACTGGAATATCGAGTGCCCATCCTGTCAGCCCACTCCACCCTGAAGCCTAGGATTGGGGGATCTGCAAGCCGGGTGAGCAACCGCGCGATCGGGGAGTGCCAATGGATGTTAATATTTCTTTACAAAATCAGAGCCGCCTCGAAAATCTGATACCTCATGCCAGCAGAGACTGGAGTCGCTTCCAAGGTCAACAAAGCCTTCGTGCTTCAAAAAACTTCATAAAGTTTGCGCAATAAAAGTCGGTTTTAGTTCATCTAAGTTAATAAAACTGGGCTAATATTCTTCATAGGTAATTATTCTCATCTGCTTTAACAAACCTTCGTTTTCCTCTGCGTAGCGCTGACCGCGATCGATACATCCTCTACAAGTCCTGACTGGAGTTAGGAATTCATGACGACTCAATTCCCCTGGCTGACTGCCATCATTCTCCTCCCCCTGATTGCTGCCTTGCCGATCCCCCTGATGCCGGACAAGCAAGGTAAGACAATACGTTGGTATGCCTTAGGGGTTGCCCTCACTGACTTTGCTCTGATTGTTTATACCTTCTGGTACCACTACAACCTCCAAGACCCCAGCTTGCAACTGGTTGAAACCTACGCTTGGGTTCCCCAACTGGGTCTGAATTGGTCCTTAGCCATAGATGGTTTGTCCATGCCCCTGATTGTGCTGACGGGACTGGTAACCACCTTGGCAATGATGGCGGCTTGGCCCGTCACCCACAAGCCTCGGCTGTTCTACTTCTTAATGCTGGCAATGTACAGCGCCCAGATCGGCGTTTTTGCCGCCCAGGATATCCTCCTCTTCTTTCTGATGTGGGAACTGGAATTGGTGCCTGTGTACCTCCTAATTTCTATCTGGGGAGGTCAGCGTCGCTTCTATGCCGCTACTAAATTTATTCTCTACACGGCAGCGGCTTCGGTGTTCATCTTGATTGGGGGGCTGGCGATGGCCTTTTACGGAGACACCGTTACCTTTGATATGCATCAGTTGGCGCTCAAAGATTACTCCCTGACCTTTGAAGTCCTGATCTATGCAGCGTTCCTAATCGCATTTGGGGTCAAGTTACCCATCTTCCCGCTCCACACTTGGCTACCCGATGCCCACAGTGAAGCGTCTGCGCCAGTTTCGATGATTTTAGCTGGGGTGCTGTTAAAGATGGGGGGCTATGCCCTGATCCGGATGAATATTGAAATGCTGCCCGATGCCCACGTTTACTTTGCACCTGTCTTGGTGGTCTTGGGCGTAGTCAATATTATCTATGGTGCCTTAGCCTCCTTTGCCCAGAAAAATTTAAAGCGGCGGATGGCCTATTCTTCCATTTCCCATATGGGATTTGTCCTCATTGGCATTGCTGCTTACACTGAACTGGGGATGAACGGGGCTGTCTTACAAATGATGTCCCATGGCTTGATTGCGGCTGCACTGTTCTTCCTCTGTGGCATCACCTACGAGCGCACCCACACCCTGGTGATGGATGACATGGGTGGTTTGGCCCAACGGATGCCGATTGTTTTTGCCTTGTTTACGGCGGGATCACTGGCCTCCCTTGCTTTACCAGGAATGAGTGGATTTATCAGTGAATTGTCCATTTTCTTGGGCATTGCGACCAGCGAGGTTTATAGCTCGGCCTTTAAGGCAGGGGTAATTTTTCTGGCAGCAGTGGGGGTGATTCTTACTCCCGTCTATCTCCTTTCGATGCTGCGCCAAATCTTTTACGGCTCTGAGAATCCTCGGTTGACCCTTCCCCTGGGACGCTTTGATGCCAAGCCCCGAGAACTATTTATTACGGCCTGCCTGTTGCTTCCGATCATTGGAATTGGACTCTATCCGAAACTGGTCACCAATGTCTACGATGTCACAACTGTTGCCGTTGCAGCCCATGCCCGGAATGTATTGCCCCTGATTGCTCAGCAACAGCCCTTCCAGCGTTACGCTGATGCCTTCAGTGCTCCCCAGATGCCCTTGGCGGATGTTCAGGACATTGTAGGGGTAATTGATTAGCCCCATGCCTCTGTTCAACTAGCCGTGAGCCTCTGGGGATTATCCCCAGAGGCTCACGGCTGTTCTCTCGGGTTTCCAGTCGCGTGAGCTGTGGAAACTGGGATTGCTATCTTCCATTGGACGTTCCCAGGGGTCGAGTCGCTATGATAAGATCGCAGACTGCTACATTTATTTCAGATGTAAGGAAGGATAGTTAGAGTCATGACTCTGCTGCAACAGCGCAAACAAGAAATTATTGATGCCTATCAGGTTCATGAGACCGACACTGGTTCGGCGGATGTCCAAGTTGCCATGCTCACTGAGCGCATCAATAAGCTGAGTGAACATTTGAAGACGAACAAGAAAGATCACGCTTCACGCCGGGGACTGTTGAGAATGATTGGTCTTCGCAAACGTCTCTTGGCCTACATCCAAAAGCAGGATCAAGACCGCTATCGGACGTTGATCGGTCGCCTGGGAATTCGCGGTTAGATCTCGCTTATGTCTGTTGAACCCCAACCCGAGCGGTTACCGTTTGAACCCACCCGTAACCGTCAAAAAAGCTCAAAGTCCGTTTCCCCAGCAGTCCAGCAGAAGCACCAACAGGAAGCTGCCACAACCGCATTGATCAGTGGAATTCCCCCCATTGTCAGTCAACGTATGGCAAGACGTATGGTTGTCTTTTGCGGGGTTCCCACCACCCTAGGGATGCTGACGTTTATTGGCAGCTATGTGGTCGTCAGCCAGGGCTGGTTTAAGTTGCCTCCCATTGCAGTGTTGCTGGTAAGCCTCGGGTTCTTTGGTCTGGGAGTCGTGGGTTTAACCTATGGGGTGCTCTCAGCTTCCTGGGATGAAGTGCAATCGGGGACTTATCTAGGTTGGGAAGACTTTAAGACCAATTGGGGGCGAACAGTGGCCTCTTGGCGCAGCAACAACCCCTCCGATCCGGGATAGCCAATGTTTGGAAATCATGTGGCTGACCCTTGGCGGTAATTTTTGTCAGTCGGCAGTTTATTGGATGTTCTAAGCATGATTGTGGTATTCAAAGGTGGGGCTCCTGAAGCCGAAATTTCACGAATCAATCGCGAACTCCGGGATGATTGGGGGTTGGTACCCGAAAAAATTGTTGGCAAGCACAAAGTTGTGATTGGCTTGGTCGGGGATACGGCGGACTTAGACCCCTTACAAATTCAGGAAATTAGCCCCTGGATTGAGCAGGTGTTACGAGTGGAACAGCCTTTCAAGCGCACCAGTCGGGAATATCGCCACGGTGAAGCCAGCGAAGTGGTGGTGCCAACCCTGGCTGGGGCGATTCACTTCGGTGAGCATCATCCCCTGGTGGTGGTTGCAGGTCCCTGCTCCGTTGAAAATGAAGTCATGATTGTGGAAACTGCCCGTCGGGTCAAGGCAGCGGGGGCTCAGTTTCTGCGTGGTGGCGCCTATAAACCCAGAACTTCACCCTACGCCTTCCAGGGACATGGGGAAAGTGCCCTGGGGTTACTAGCAGCCGCCCGCGAGGCGACGGGGCTGGGAATTATTACTGAAGTGATGGATACGGCGGATCTGGAAAAGGTGGCCGAGGTTGCGGATGTGGTGCAGGTGGGTGCCCGTAATATGCAAAATTTTTCCCTGCTCAAGAAGGTGGGGGCTCAGGATAAGCCAGTGCTGCTGAAACGGGGCATGGCGGCCACCATTGAGGAGTGGTTGATGGCAGCTGAGTACATTCTGGCGGCGGGCAATCCCAATGTGATTCTTTGTGAGCGGGGTATTCGCACCTTTGATCGTCAGTATGCCCGAAATACCTTGGATCTGTCTGCAATTCCAGTCCTGCGATCGCTCACCCATTTGCCAATTATGATTGATCCCAGCCATGGCACCGGACGGGCAGAGTATGTCCCGGCAATGGCCATGGCGGCGATCGCAGCGGGAGCCGATTCTTTGATGATTGAGGTTCACCCCAATCCTGCTAAAGCCCTGTCAGATGGCCCCCAATCCTTAACTCCCGAGCGGTTTGATACCTTAATGCAGGAGCTGGCTGTGATTGGAAAGGCTGTGCATCGCTGGCCCCAGACAGCAGTGGCTCTCACCTAACGGCGAGAGGGCCCCCATGGTCACCGATCGCGTTGAAATTTGCCTCCGGCCTGCTGAGGCTGAGGATTTGTCCCAAATTGTTCACTTAGATCGGTTAGCCTTTGCTCCCCTCAAATCGAATGCAGAGGTGGAACAGGAATGGTATGCCCATGGAATTAACCCGGAAGGGCGGCAGCAGTTTATTGCTGTGGATCAGCGGACGGGCTTAGGGGTTGGTACGTATACTGAGTTGCAGCTGAGTGTGTTCCTTGAAGGTCAGGAATTACCAGCCAAGGGATTTGCAGGTGTCGCCGTGGCTCTGGAACGACGGGGACAGGGAGTGGGGCGGTGGATGCTGGAGCAATCCTTGCGGGATTTGCAGCAGCAGCAAATTCCCCTAGCCATCCTCTATCCGTTTCAGCACGGTTTCTATCGTCAGTTAGGGTGGGCTTGGGTGGGGCGGGTGCATCAATACACGGTTGCCAGCCACCATTTACCCTCCTATCCAGAGCGCTGCCATATCGCCGCCTATGACCCGACTCAGCATCAGATTGCACTTACCAATGCCTATCACCACGCCGCTTGCCAGCATAATGGGTGGCTCCGACGCCAGGACTGGCAGTGGCGATCGCGCCTCAAGCCCTGTCCCGGACGGGAAATATACTGTTACCTGGAGGGTGGGCAGATTCTCGGATATGTGATTTTGCAGTATACCCTCCTCGACACCCTCTCCCAGCCAGCACTGTCCTTGGTGATTCAGGAATGGGTTGCCCTCAATGGGGATGCCTACCGGGGGATCTTAGGTTTTCTCTCGACCTTGAAGGATCAAGTCTCTACCCTTGTCTGGAATACTTACCCGGAGGATTCCTTCCCCTATCTGTTGCGGGAGCAGCGTTGTGATCCAGGGCTGCGACAGACAGTTGAGTTTTTTGGGTTGACTCACCGCTTTGGTGAAATTGGAGCTGGCTTTATGTGGCGATTGATCGATGTGGCAACAGCGTTTCGCCTGCGTCCAGTGCGGCCAGGTGATTCCTTTCTGCTGACCTTTGAAATCACCGATCCGGTGCTGGGGGATCAGACCCTCACCGCTAACTTTGCCACCGGACGAATGCATCCTGTGAGCCAGAGATCCCCAGGGGTACTCAAAACCTCGATTGCCCATCTGACCGAGATGTACTGTGGTCTGCGGCGAGCCTCGGAACTGGTTTGGACAAAGGAAGTGGAATGGACGGGCGACCCCAGCCTGTTAACCAAGCTTGATACAGCCTGGGAAGCAACGCCACCCTTTTGCTGGGATGCTTTTTAGCCTATTGGGCTGATTAGGCAGAGGAGGACAAAATCAAACCGTCAAACCCCAACCTTCGGCATTGGCAGGATCTGACGAATATGGTGCGCCACCTGATCGGGTTGCTCCACCATTGAGAGATGACCACAGTCGGCAATTTCCAGGACATTACCACCGTTGCCACGAAACAGCTGATGAAAACTGGCGAGGTGACGCACATACTTGGGTTCCATCACCGCATCCTGTAGCCCGGTAATGAAATAAACCGGCTGGGGGAGTTGGGTAACTAGGTGGGGGAGTTGATGCACTTCTGCTTCCGTTGTCGAGTCTAGTAAGGTACCCAGTGCCGCCTCCGATTGAGCGTTCACAAAGTCCTCTAGGCGTTGCTGACCCCAGGAACGATTGAGGGGATGTGCCACATTTGCCCTGGCAAATACCAGATCCAGCAGTGGCAGACTGGACAACCAGCGGGGGCGGAACTTCACCAGTTGAGCTCCTGCTGCCCGAAACCGCTCGAAGTCTTCTTTCAAATAGATGACCCCCCCCGGAATTTAAGCAGATCACCCCCTTCACCCTGGCGGGGTACTGTGCGGCCCCCCACAGGGCAATGGTGCCCCCCAGAGAGTGTCCAATCAACCACGCACTCTCAATCTTTAATTGTTGAAGGAGTCCCTCGAGATCGGCGGCGTAGCTAGCAGGGGCGTGGGGAGGCCCCCGTATCAACGCCCCTGGAGCCTGAGTAGTCTGAATCCAGGGGGGCTGCTGACATAGCCACTTCGTTGGGATGGGCACGATAGGATGAAGGTTGTTCCGCGATCGCAGCGAATTGGAATCCGGAGAAGGCCAAGGACGAATCCCCCGGTTGCGACTGACCAAAGCCCCGCAAATCATAGGAAAGGCACTGATAATCGGGAGCCAATTGCTGAATCAGCGGCTGCCAGTAGGCGCGACTCAACATCCAGCCATGAATGAACACGAGAACGTGGGGAAACCCGGTGGGAGCGGTCAGATCGTAGGTGTGGGGGACACCCCGAAGCGTAAGATTAGCCATGACACTATCCTATCTTGAAGCTTATACACTTCAGTCCCAGAAACAGATCTAGGCTTTACTGATACCGAGGGGCGATCGCTCCAAATGTAGGATTTACACCCATCATGACCCTCAACCGCTGGCAATTTTGGATCGATCGGGGCGGCACCTTTACCGATATTGTGGCGCGGCGACCAGACGGGAGGTTGGTAGTGCATAAGTTGCTCTCCGATCAACCAGAGCGCTACCACGATGCACCCCTTCAGGGAATTCGGGATCTGTTGGGACTGGCAGCAAAGACCCCGTTCCCCGCCGATCAAATTGCCGTGGTCAAAATGGGAACCACCGTTGCCACCAACGCCCTGTTAGAGCGGCGGGGCGATCGCACCCTGTTGTTGATTACCCAGGGATTTCGAGATGCCCTGCGGATTGGCTACCAGAACCGTCCTCAGATCTTTGCGCGGCAAATCATCTTGCCAGAAATGCTCTATGAACAGGTGATTGAAATTCCTGAACGCTACAGTGCCCAGGGGGAAGAGCTTTTGCCCGTGCAAATCACCGCTGACTTGGTGCAGGCGCTTCAGGCTGCCTACACCGATGGCATTCGCGCCTGCGCCATTGTCTTGTTACATGGCTATCGCTACCCTGACCATGAAGCCCAACTGGCGGATCTGGTGCGGGGAATTGGGTTTACTCAGATCTCTGTCTCTCACCAA
This sequence comes from Neosynechococcus sphagnicola sy1, assembly GCF_000775285.1. NCBI lineage: Bacteria > Bacillati > Cyanobacteriota > Cyanophyceae > Neosynechococcales > Neosynechococcaceae > Neosynechococcus > Neosynechococcus sphagnicola. The sequence continues at coordinate 15,705 of NZ_JJML01000035.1, forward strand.
GTCAGTCCAGTGATGAAACTGATTAGCCGGGGAGACACCACGGTGGTGGATGCCTATCTATCGCCGATTTTGCACCGCTATGTGGAACAGGTGAGTGCTGAACTGGGGCCGATTCCACTTATGCTGATGCAGTCCAATGGCGGATTAACTGCTGCGGCAGAGTTCCGAGGCAAAGATAGCATTCTTTCGGGGCCAGCCGGGGGGGATGGTCGGCGCGGTGCAAACCAGTGCGATCGCGGGAATCCGTTACATTATTAGCTTTGACATGGGGGGCACGTCTACGGATGTGGCTCATTACCGTGCGCCTTCCCTCGGGCAGGTAGGAGTGCCTGACTATGAGCGTGTCTTCCAAACGGAACTGGCGGGGGTACGGCTGCGAACCCCGATGATGGACATTCACACTGTGGCGGCGGGGGGAGGGTCGATTCTCCACTTTGATGGGGCGCGGTACCAGGTGGGCCCCGATTCTGCGGGGGCAAATCCAGGGCCTGCGTGCTATCGGCGGGGGGGGTCCGCTGACCGTGACGGACTGTAATGTCATGGTGGGTAAGTTGCACCCGGAGTTTTTCCCCCAAGTGTTTGGAGCAACCGCCGATCAACCCCTGGATCGGGCAGTCGTGGAGGCGCAGTTTCGCCAACTGACTACTCAGATTCAGACGGTAACCGGGCAGGTGCAAACGCCGGAAGAGGTTGCCCACAGTTTTCTTGCCATCGCCGTAGAAACCATGGCGATGGCGATCAAAAAAATCTCGGTGCAACGAGGCTATGACCTCAGTGAATATACCCTCTGTTGTTTTGGGGGGGCAGGGGGGCAGCACGCTTGCCTGATTGCCGATGCCCTCGGGATGCACCAGGTGTTTCTCCATCCCCTGGCAGGGGTTTTGTCAGCCTACGGTATGGGGTTGGCCGATCTACGGGTCTGGCGAGAACAGGCCGTGGAAGCCCTCTTAAGCCCTGAACTTGACACCCAGTTAACTCAGGCGGTGGCCCGGTTAGCCGAGACGGTTCAACAGGTGTTATGGCAACAGGCGGAGGAGCCAGACACCGATCTGAAACTGCAACTGCTGGCCAAAGTCCACCTGCGTTACCAAGGAACCGATGCCGCCCTGATGGTGCCCTTTGGCGATCGCGGGACGATGATCCAGCAATTTGAGCAGGCCCATCAGCAACGCTATGGGTTTATGGCACCTGACAAGCCCTTGATCGTCGAATCCATTGCCGTCGAGGGCATCCGTCTGGCAACCATACCGGAGGAACCTCATATCCAGCGCACCCGCCCAAGCGATCAACTGCCCCCCGCCATCGCCTACGTCGAGATGTATACGAACGCAGGCAGCAGCACCCAGTTTCTAAAGACCCCCATCTGGCAACGCCTGGATCTGCAACCGGGCGATCGCATTTCTGGTCCCGCGATTTTGGTTGATCCCACGAGTACCCTGGTGGTGGAACCAGGTTGGGAAGCACAGCTGACGGAGCGTAACCATCTGTTGCTGAACAAAACTCAGAAAAGGGTTCTAGCCCCTGGCATGGCAAGAAAGTTTAGTATCACTCAGCCCGATCCCATGCGGCTGGAACTCTTTAATCACCGCTTCCGGGCGATCGCGGAGCAGATGGGAATTACCCTCCAGAACACTAGCTATTCCGTCAATATCAAGGAACGCTTAGACTTTTCCTGTGCTTTATTTGACCACCAAGGGCATCTGATTGCCAATGCCCCCCATATCCCGGTGCATTTAGGCTCCATGGGGGATAGTGTCGAGAGTTTGATCACAGCGGTTGGCAATACCATCCAACCCGGCACGGTCTATGCGTCCAATAACCCCTACAGGGGCGGCACCCATCTACCGGATATTACGGTGATCACCCCCGTGTTCCTGGCGGGGATTACTACGCCCAGCTTCTATGTAGCTTCCCGAGGACACCATGCCGACATCGGTGGCATTACCCCTGGCTCCATGCCGCCCCACAGTCGCACCCTCGCAGAAGAAGGAATTTTGCTCGATCAAGTCCCCCTCGTGATCCAAGGACAACTCTGTGAGTCAGACCTTCTGGCGCTGCTGACCTCCGGCCCCTACCCGGCGCGGAACCCGCAGCAGAATCTTGCCGACCTCAAGGCGCAGATTGCTGCCAATGAGCGGGGGGTACAGGCACTCCAGCAGCTGGTGGCTGATTTGGGGTTGGAAATGGTGCAGGCCTATATGGGATATGTGCAGGATTACGCGGAGAGTTGTGTACGGCAAGCCATTCACCAGCTTCAAGATGGGCATTTTATCTATCCCATGGATGATGGCAGCCAAATTTGCGTCACAATCACCATCCACCAGGCAACCCGTAGCGTCCGCATTGATTTTACCGGTACCTCACCGCAACAGGACAATAACCTCAATGCGCCCCTGTCCATTTGCAAAGCGGCGGTTCTGTACGTGTTTCGCACCTTAGTTGCTGCGGATATCCCGCTGAATGCCGGATGTTTGCGCCCTCTCGAAATGGTGGTGCCGGAGGGTTGTCTGTTACATCCCCGTTATCCGGCGGCGGTGGTGGCGGGAAATGTGGAGACCTCCCAGGCGATCGTGGATGCGCTCTATGGGGCGCTGGGTTTGCAAGCTGCCTCCCAAGGCACGATGAACAATTTCACCTTTGGCAATGGTCAACACCAGTACTATGAAACCATTTGCGGGGGATCTGGGGCTGGAGCCGGGTTTGCGGGCACCGATGCGGTTCAGACCCACATGACCAACTCTCGGCTCACCGATCCAGAGGTTCTAGAATGGCGGTTCCCTGTCCAGCTAGAGAGCTTTGAGATTAGCCCTCAGAGCGGCGGCACCGGGCAATATCCGGGGGGCAATGGGGTGATCCGGCGACTCCGTTTCTGTGAACCCATGACCGCTGCAATTCTTTCAGGTCACCGCATTATTCCTCCGTTTGGCCTCCGGGGTGGGGCAGCGGCGGCGGTGGGGCGTAACTGGGTCGAGCGGCAGGATGGCACCCTTGAGGTGTTAGACGGTCGAGCCGAAGTTGAGATGCAACCAGGGGATGTATTTGTGATTGCTACCCCCGGTGGGGGCGGATATGGCCCGAGCAATCCCTAGGGCCACCAGCGAGCCAAGATCACCCCTAACTGCACCCCGACCACTCCCAACACCGCACTTCCAGCCCAGTAGAGGAGGGCTAACCCCGAGTTACCGGTTCGCAACAAGTAAACTGTATCCAGACCGTAGGTGGAAAAGGTGGTGTAAGCCCCCAAAAAACCCACTGCGAACATTAGCCGCAACTCAGGGCCAATGGTCACGACTCGCTCTAGCGCCAGGGTGGCAAAAAAGCCCATGACGAAGCAGCCAGTCAAATTAATAAAAAAGGTGCCATAGGGAAAGCTCGTACCAAAGCGTTGAGCGAACCAGAGTCCCAAGTAATAGCGACTTAAAGCTCCAGGAACTGCCCCCAAACTAACTGCCACAGCAGCTCGCACATCGGGACGCTCGGCGTTGCTAGCAACAACACCCATCAGCCCCATCAACAGTTGCTTTAAGTGCATACTTCTATGAAATTCCCTCCATTCAGTTTTTACGGTACTGGAATTGCATCAAAAAGGCCTGTTTAAAGTCAGAATAGTTTCCAACGGACACTTTGTGATCGGAAACACGAGAGGGTTGCCACTAAACCCATGGCCGAGTCAGCAATGGGGGAGAGGATTCCAAGTTTCAAGTTTAATGACCCATATCACCTATGACAGATTACCAAGCTGATCGTGACCAGTGTGAGCGTCGTCGCTTGCTCGTAACCGGGGGAGCCGGGTTTATTGGCTCGAATTTTGTTCACTACTGGTGCGATCGCTATCCCCAAGATCGAGTTGTGGTGCTAGATGCCCTTACCTATGCAGGCAATCTCCAAAACCTGGAAGCCTTGGAGGGGAACCCTAATTTTCGCTTTATGGAAGGGGACATCTGCGATCGCCTGTTGATCGATGGCATCCTTAAACAAGAAGGGATCTCGACCATTGCTCACTTTGCCGCCGAGTCCCATGTTGACCGCTCGATTCTAGGGCCAGATGCCTTTGTTCGGACCAATGTGGTGGGCAGTTTCACTCTATTGGAAGCCTTTCGGCAGCACTGGTTGAAGCAACAGCAGCCCCACCATTATCGATTTCTGCATGTTTCCACCGACGAAGTCTATGGCAGCCTGGGGCCAGCCGATCCCGCGTTTACAGAAACCACGCCCTACGCGCCCAATAGTCCTTATTCAGCCTCAAAGGCTGGCAGTGACCATCTTGCCCGCGCCTACTTCCATACCTATGGGATGCCCACCCTGATTACCAATTGCTCAAATAACTACGGAGCCTATCACTTTCCAGAAAAACTGATCCCCTTGATGTGTATCAATATTCTCTTGGGCAAGCCCCTCCCCGTCTATGGAGATGGTCAGAATGTGCGGGACTGGCTGTATGTGGGTGATCACTGTAGCGCCCTTGATACCGTACTCCATCGGGGACAGCCAGGGGAAACCTATAACGTGGGGGGCAATAACGAAGTCAAGAATCTGGATTTAGTCAAGACTCTGTGCGAGTTGATGGATGAGTTAGCGCCTAAACTGCCCGTACGTCCCAGCCGGGATCTGCTCACCTTTGTCAAGGATCGACCCGGTCATGACCGTCGTTATGCGATCAATGCCAACAAAATTCAAACAGAACTAGGATGGACATCCAGCGTCACCCTCACCCAAGGATTACGGCTGACCGTGGAGTGGTATCTTCAGCATCAGGACTGGTGGCAACCCCTGCTCTCTCCGGAGTACCAGGCCTACTACAACAAGGTCTACCACGGATAACTACGTTGGAGCGTGTCGTCAAGCTTATCGGCGATCGCGGCAATCCAAGCTTCATCTTGGCGGGTGTAGCTCCGGGGTGCTTTTGCCCCTAAGATCAAAGCGCCCTGTTGACCAATGGGCTGGCAAATCACCCCCTGGGTATTTTCCGGGAGGTAATCAAATTCAAATCGTCCGGGATAGAGGGCTAACTTCACCAGGTAAACGGGCTGCTGCAGCTGGAGTACTCGCTGTAAAATCGCACCGGGTTGCACTAGGGGATTCTCCCCCAAAATTCCCCGTCGCACTAGTACCTGCCCACGATAGTAGACCACCAAAGAACCGGTGATGGTATGGGTCAAGAGCAGATGGGAGACCCAAGCCAACTCGGTTTTTGCCGCTTCCGGCAGATTGGCTTCTAGCTCAAACCCTTCTGTTCCTTTTAATTGCACGGCCTCGGGCAATTGGGGTTGAACTTGCTGCCACAGCAACCCAGTTAAGACCAAAACGGCACTGAGAATAATTCCTAGGACATCCGATCTGGCCTGGGAATTGGTCAACTCAGGGGTGAGGAAGCGATTGACCATCAGTAAACTTCCCGCCAGGATGCCCACCCCAATTGGGAGTTGCCGCAGTAGGGGATAATCCTGCCGTGAGGTGCTCATCTATCCGAAGGTATAAACCTCTGAGTGCAGTAGGACGCAATACTAGCAAAGGAAGCTATGAATTTCCCTAGCCCATTCCCATAATTTCGTAACCTGCATCGACGTAAAGGATTTGCCCCGTAATGCCACTGGATAGGTCGCTACAGAGGAAGGCTGCGGTATTTCCCACTTCTGTCTGGGTGACGGTACGTCGGAGGGGCGCAACGGTTTCCACATGGTGGATCATGTCCAAAATGCCCCCCACCGCTGAGGAGGCCAAGGTACGAATCGGGCCAGCGGAAATCGCATTCACCCGGATCTTCTCAGGACCCAACTCTGAGGCCAGGTAGCGCACATTCATTTCCAGGGCGGCCTTGGCAATCCCCATGACGTTGTAATTAGGAATCACCCGCACCCCACCCAGATAAGTGAGGGTGACGATACTCCCCCCATGGGTCATCAGGGGTTTCACAGCTCGGGTCAATTGGATCAAGGAATAGGCGCTGACATCCAGGGCCAGGGAAAATCCTTGGCGAGAGGTCTCACTAAAGCCTCCGGTCAGGTCTTCTTTATTCGCAAAGGCCAGACAGTGAATCAAGATATCCAGATGACCCCATTGCTGGCGAATGGCCTCAGCGGTGGCATCAATTTGGCTATCGTCTTGGACGTTGCAGGGCAAAAACAGGCTGGGATTCAAGGGTTCAACCAGTTCCGCAACCTTTTTCTCGTAACGTCCTTTGTCATCAGGCAGGTAGGTAATGCCCAGATTGGCACCGGCTTGATGCAGTTGTTGGGCAATCCCCCAGGCAATCGAGCGATTGTTGGCGATGCCAGTCACCAGGGCAGTTTTTTCCAGTTAGATCCAGCATAATCACTTATTTTTCAGCAGAAGGGAATGTTGACTCAGCGGGGGGAGCCATTGTTGAGGGAGCAACCATTAACCTCAGTGGTCAGGGTCGCCGCCGGGGATGGCTCAGTAGTGAGCCGATTCAACAGCATATCCGGAATCGTTGCCTCTGGGAGCAAAGGGATGGACAGTTGGGGCAGGGGAGAAGCCACCAATTGTTCAACGTGGCTCAGAGCTTTGTAACTACCACAGAGCAACAGGCGATCGCCTGCTTGTAGATCGACATCCCCTGCAGGGAAGCGAATAAACTGCCCCTGACGGCGAATCGCCTGCACCTGGGTGTCAAACTGGCGACGAATATCTAACGTCGCTAAGGTCTGACCGATGACGGGACTTTCGAGGGGAATGGTCAGCCACTGACAGGATGATCCTACCCCCGGTAGGGTACGTTCTCCCCGTGCCAACTCATCCAGAGCCGCTAGTTCTGCGGGTTCCCCCACCAACAACAGCCGATCGCCACTTTCGAGCAAGGTTTGGGAGTCTGGGTAATCCACTTCCTCCCCATTATCGCGGCGGATCACCATCAGGCTCACCCCCGGTAAGGCGGCGGAGGTCAGCCTCCTCTAGGGTCATGCCACTTAAGGTTGAGGTTTCTGGCAGAGCATACCACTTGCTGTTCAGGTGTTTAGCGGCCACCTGGACCTCACGGGAAACCTCACGAGCCGATTGTTCGGGGCGGAGTGCCAAGTAATGACTGCTGCGAATTTGGTTGACATCTCGCTGAATCACGGGCAAAGGCAGACCCATTCCCAGCAGGAGATGGGTAGACAACTCCAAGCTGGCCTCAAATTCCGGTTGCACCACCTCCCGGGCCCCAAGTTGATAGAGGATTTCAATATCTTGATTCCGGTTGGCACGCACTACTACATCTAGTTCGGGGGCAAATTCCAGGGCGCGTTTCAGGCAAAGGCGGGTACTCATGGGGTCTGGGAGGGCGATCGCCATGCCCCGTGCCTGAGCCACGGCTGACTTTTCCAATGCCCGGACACTGGCGGCATTGCCGTAGATATAGGGAATGCCTGCGTCTCGGAGTTTTTGTACCGCCTGCTCAGACTGGTCAATGACGACGACGGGGTAGTTGTGGTTCAACAATAGCTGGACAATGTTCTGTCCAATCCGTCCGTAACCACAGACCACGACATGATTTTGCGTGGGGACAGTGTCTGCCACTTCCTGGGGCGTTTCAGTTTCCAGATAACGCTTGAGCTGAGGATGGGCCTCTGCCCAGCTCAATAGTTTGGGGAGCAGCCGCAGCAAGAAGGGCGTCAACACCAAGGTGACCGCGGTGGTACCCAGAATCAAGAGATAGACCCGGCGAGAAACCAGACCCAAAGACTGCCCCTCACTGGCAAGAACAAAGGAAAATTCCCCAATCTGAGCCAGCCCCACCCCAGCAATCAATGCTGTTTTTAGCGGATAACGAAAGGCTCTCACCAGCGGGGTAATAATCAAAAATTTGCCAATCAGCACCAGGGCGACCAAACCCAGGATCAACTCTAGGTTCTCCCACAGGAACACCGGATCAATTAACATGCCAATGGCGGCAAAAAATAGGGTGGCGAAAATATCCCGTAGCGGTTCCACATAGGTCAGGGTTTGATCCGCATATTCCACCTCCGAAATCATCAACCCAGCAACGAAGGCCCCCATTTCAATGGAGAGTCCCATGTGGTCGGTGAGCAGGGCAATGCTTAAACAGAGGGCAACCACCCCCAATAAGAAGAGTTCGCGGCTTTCCGTGCGCGCCAATAACCGCAGCAGGGGAGGAATGAACCAAATGCCAGCGGCGATCGCCCCCGCAGCAAACACCCCCGTCTGTAACAACGCCCAGCCCACGGCCAACCCAATCTCCTCGACGGGTTTATCCAGGGCTGGCAGCACCGCCAGCATTAATCCCACGGCCAAGTCTTGAATAATCAGGATGCCCAGCATCACTTGCCCCTCGGGGGGTCTCGGTTTCGTTGGACTCACTCAAGGACTTCAACACCACCGCCGTTGAAGACAGGGAGAGAATCGCCCCCAGAAAGATTCCCTGAGCGGGAGCCGTGACCCATCCCACCCCTAAGGACACCAGGGTCGTCACCAAAATCGTCAGGGTAATTTGCAGCCCGCCGCCGCCCAGACTAATGGTCTGCACTTTCCGCAACTCCGCAAAGGAGAACTTCACCCCTAAGGTAAACAACAGAAAGGCAACCCCAATTTGGGCCAGGGTTTCTACCTGCACCACTTCTTTGATCAAGCCAAAGCCGGAAGGGCCAACCATCATGCCCGCCACTAAATAGCCCAGCAAAATGGGCTGACGGCAAAGGGCAGCTAGAAGTCCACCTGTGACCGCTGCCCCCAGCACAGACACTAAATCGACAATTAATCTAAAGTCTTCTTGCACAGGTTTTTAATAACGCCCTGACTTAAAAGATGAGAACAAGTATTACGCTTCTTAATAATTAGCATACCGAGTTTTTCTGGCAGAATTCTGGCTCTGTCAGAGTAAATCCCAGACTTCAGTCAGGACGAGAGCCACCAGGAATGTTCCCCAGAGAGAACCGCTGCTTGCCATGACTCTGATGGCGAGTCGATGAGAGCACTGGCTCTGACGGGGCTCAACCCTGGGAGGAGGTTAGGGTAGCGCGGGTTCTCCTGCCTTGTGGAGCGTCCAAAAAGGAACTTTTTGGGTGGCTTCGAGATGTGCTCCGGTCACTTGGGACTGGGCAAACAGAAACTCCTTGCTCTGCCAGAGGGGAATAAAGGGAACCTCCGCCGCCAGAATTTCCTGGATCTGGATGAGCAGTTGGCGACGCACCTGGGGATCGAGCTGTTGACGAGACTGAGCTAGTAACTGATTGACCTGGGGATTGTAGTAAAAAGACCCCTGTCCCTTACTAGAGCCAGCTTCACAGCCTGTTGCTACCGAGCCTTGGGCACAGTCCATGAAGGGATAGAGATAGTTATCGGCATCTAGAAAGTCCGGTGTCCAGTCAAGGATAAAGGTGGGATAGACGCCCTTATCCAGGTTCTGATAGGCGGTAGCGGATTCTACGCTCTTGAGATCAATCTGCATCATTCCCCCCATTTTTTGCTGCACAAAGGCTTTGAGCATATTGGCAACCAAACTGTTACTGGTGAGATTGGAGCGATACCAGAGTTCTACGATTAACGGGTGACTGGGGGCATAACCTGCTTGTGTCAATAAGGCTTGGGCTTTGGGAACATTGCCATCGCCGTAGCGATCGCGGAACACCGGGCGATAGCTATCCAGGGTGGTGGGAATCAAGCTATAGAGTGGCTCGATCTGGCCGCGAAAGATCCGGCTTTGTAGCAGGGGGCGATCGATCACCGCCGCGATTGCCTGTCGCACGAATTGCCGATCCAGAGGGGGGCTTTTAAGGTTGAGGGTGAGGTAATAAATGCCATCCCCCCGGCCTTCTATCACCTGCCACTTGCCCTCAGTCCCCCCCTGTTGCAGGCTGCGGATTTGATCAACATCCAGGGTTTGATAGGCCAGATCCACTGCCCCGGTGCGAAAGGCATTGAAGAGAATGGCACTACTGGAAAGGCTTTGAATGGTAACGCCGGGATTGGCTGGTTTTTCGCCCCAGTATTGGTCAAATGCCTCCAACCGCAGGGAATCATTGCCGTACTGAGCCAGTCGATAGGGCCCGGTGCCAATGAATTGGTCGGGATGGAACTGACCCGCTCCCAAGGTATAGGCCTGGGGGGAGACGGCGCATAACCCGGAAAATGCCAGCAAGGCTGGAAACCCGACAAAGGGTTGCTTCAGGGTAATCGTCAGTTCATAGGCCCCGGTGGTCTCAACCTTAGCTACAGTATCGGCCAATAGAAAGGCGGGTTGCCCTCCATTGGCGATAAATCGCCGGAGGGAAAAGGCCATGGCTGCGGCATTAAAGGGCGTGCCATCGTGAAATACCACCCCCTGTCGCAGCGGCAGGGTGTAGGTTAATCCATCTCGGCTCACCGTTGGCAAGGCCGTTGCCAATTGCGGTTGCAGTTCGGTAGTACCCAGTTTGTAGGTATACAGGCGATCTCCCAGGTTATAGAGGAGGGTCCCCGCAAATAATTCGTAAGCATCCGCCGGGTCTAGGGTGCGGATCTTCGCCGTTGTCCCGAGGGTAATCCGTCCCTGGTTCCCGGCATCAACCCCGTGGGGTCGTTGCTGACAACTCACCAGCAGCAATAGGGCGCAGACCCACAAACCCAGGCCAACGATCCATGGCCGCAGCTGCCGCGATCGCAACCAGCTTCTTAGCATCGGTAACGACTGAGATGGCGATTCACCGCTGTCAAGGCTTGCCGGGTGCTATCCCAAGCTTGTTCCAGCTCCCGACTCTCACGACGCACTTCTCGCAGATAGTTCTCCGCAGATTTCAGGGCATCTTTAGCCGAGTTGGCACCCGAACATCCCCGAGCTGCCATCAACCCCTCGGTGGCTTCAGGGGTGGGGGGTTGCCCCATGAACACCGTCGTAGCGGATACGGCTCCATGACGACTCAAGATCGGGACGAGGGCACATCCCAGGACAATTACCAAGGTACAAAGGGCTAGGAGAAAGAGATTGCGGATGCGATGCATAAGGGTTGTTCCACTGAGTACATACAATTTAAGAAGTTATTTCAGTTCAAGTCCAATCACCCTGGCTGAACGGGGGAGTAAGTGCGCAGAAATTCAGCGATCCGGTCAACGGCGATCGCTAAGATCTCCGGGGGATGTACGAGGGCAAAGCGGACATAGCCTTCCCCCGCTTGGCCAAAACCAGCCCCCGGTGATGCTGCCACCCCCGTCGCCGCCACCAACTGCTGGCAGAACTGAACCGACTCATGGCTCCATGGGGCTGGTAACTTGGCCCAGACATACATGGTGGCCTCAGGTCGATTTACGGGCCAGCCGATGGCTTCCAGGGCATTGATAAAAACATCCCGCCGCTGGCGGAAGCAGTCAACTCCCTGGGCGACGAGTTGGGGATCGCCTTGCAAGGCGGCGATCGCCCCATTGAGAATCCCGCTGTACTGGTTAAAGTCCACCACGGCTTTGATCTGGCGCAGGGCTCGAATTAAGTCCGGGTTCCCAATGGCATAACCAACCCGAAATCCCCCCATGTGGTAGGACTTGGAGAGGGTAAACAGCTCAATGGAAACTTGCTTTTGGGGATCTGCCTGCAAAATGGAGGGCGGCGGCTTGGCCTCGAAGACAAAATCTGCATAGGGGAAGTCGTGCACCAACACCAGATGGTGCTGTTGACAGAAGTCCACTGCGGCTTGAAAAAACGACAACGGGGCGATCGCCGTCGTGGGGTTATGGGGATAACTCAACACCATCAGCCGAGCTTGCGCTAACACCGACGGGGGAATATCGGCGAAAACGGGCAAAAAGCCTGCCTCTGGGCGCAGGGGCATGGGGTAAATCTGCCCCCCTGCCAAGTAAACCCCTCCCATGTGGGACGGATAACCAGGGTCGAGGAGCAACGCCACATCTCCCGGATTCAAAATCGCTAGGGGTAGATGGGCGGTTCCCTCCTGGGAGCCAATTAAGGGCAGTACCTCGGTTTCTGGATCAACACCCACCCCGTACTTCTGGGTGTACCACTGGGCTACGACTTGGCGAAACTCTCGGGTGCCATGAAACAGCAGATAGCCGTGGGTCGTTGGGTCAGCGAGAGATGCGGCGATCGCTGCCAGAACCGGGGCTGACGTCGGTAGATCCGAAGATCCCAGGGATAGATCCAGGATCAGCTGTCCGGCAGCCCTGGCTTTTGCCTTGGCCTGATCCATATCGGCGAAGACATTTCCCTGGAGTGCATCAAGACGTTTAGCAAACTGTATCATTGGGCATCACTGGTGTCGGGCGGCGGCTCCCCATGGCTGCTGCCGTTAATTCACCCCGCTGAGATTGGCATCCAGAAAATTGATGATGTCTTGCTTGCCCTTCACCCCTTCCAGAAAGGCTACCGCTATCCCAGCGTGAAATAACATCAGGGCAGGGACACCTTGGATATTATATTTGCCAACGGATTCAGGGTTGGGGTCAACTTCCATCTTAAAAATTTGCAGGCGATCGCCGTAATGAGTGGCAGCCCAATCCATTAAGGGGGACATTAACCGACAGGGGCCACACCAGGGAGCCCAAAAATAGACCAGCACCGGGGCAGTGGCTTGTAGAACTTGGATGTCAAATGCTGGATCGATTAGGGAAATGACGCTACTCATGCGGAGGTTTCTCAATCACCTCCGTCATTCTGACATCTTTTACAGTTCCTCGGCAGCGAGATTTAGCGACTCAAAGAACCTGCCAACCCAGACAGGCTCAAACCTCCGATGAGGGTGATCGCCCCAGCCAACCCCTACTCGTGGGCAAGGGCAAGGCGCTAGAGCTGGTCAATCTTAGCTTTCAAATCTTCCAACTCGGCATCCACTACTGTCGGCTTACCGGCAGGGAGAATCCCTGTCGGAGAGGCTCCCCCACCGATGGCTGCCTTCATCGCTGCCAATTCATCATCGACATCACTGCCAGATTCCAGGGCGGCAAATTGTCCCTCTAAACTATCCCCTGCAATTTCCATCACCCCTTGGGAGCGGGCCTCCATCATCAGCACCTTTTCTTCCATGCGCTCGAAGGCGGAGGTAGCACTACTGGTGTTGATTTTGCCAGTCATGGAGGCAATTTGCTCGTTTGCCTTGGCCGCACTAATCCGAGCCTTGAGCATATCTTTCTTGGTTTTGGCTTCAGAAATTTTGCTCTCCAGGGTAATCAGATTACGCTTCATCCCATCCACCTGGGCCACCTGCTGATCCAGTTGAGATTTGAGGGAATTGGACGTCTCCTGGTAGGTCTTCTTCCGGGTCAGAGCTTCCCGTGCCAAATCCTCATTGCCCTTTTGCAGAGCCAGTTGGGCGCGCTGTTGCCAGTTGTTGACCTCAGTCTGGGTGGAGTTGTACTGCTGCTCAGTCCGCTTTTGGGTGGCAATGGCACTGGCCACCGCCTGACGTAACTGCACCAGATCTTCCTGCATGTCGATTAAGGACTGTTCCAGAATTTTTTCTGGGTCTTCAGATTTACTCACCAGATCGTTGAGATTGGCTCTGGCTACACGGCTAATGCGGTCAAGTAATCCCATAGTTAGCTTCCTCTCAGTATGGATTCAGGGCGGGTCGGTAGGCTTTGCCAGTTCACTGGAACGCAGTTAAAACCAATATCCACTGTCCTAGCACAGGTCAAAGGCAATTTCTCGACATTTCGGGGATTTTCCCTCCAGATCTTATCCTGGAGATCCCGGTGGATGACCGTCGGGTTCATTGGCGGCTGGGAGTGCGGCGGCTTCTGGACTGGATGCTATCTGGGCTTTCATAGCTGCCAACTCCTGATCAATATCATCAGCGGCGCCCAATTGCTCAAACCGTTTTTCCAGTTCGTCGGTGCCCAGCTCGGCGATCGCCTCTGATCGGGCCTCTAATTGCAACACCTTCTCTTCCATGCGCTCAAAGGCACTGATTGCACTTCCGGTGTTTACCTTGCCCATCACCTCATAGAGCTTTTCCGAGGCTTGGGCGGAGCGGGCGCGGGCAATATAGAGATCCTTTTTGGTGCGGGCTTCAGAAATCTTACTCTCGAGGGTGCGCATATCCTGTTTGAGTTTGGTGACCACCCCCGCCTGCTGATCCAGTTGAGATTGCATGGCCGTGGCGGTCTCTTGATAGGATTTGCGTCGGGTCAAGGCCTCCCGTGCCAGGGCTTCTTCCCCACTTTGCAGCGCCAACTGCGCCCGCCGATACCAGTCTTGGGCGGTGGTGCTGGCCTGGGCACACTGCCGTTCGGTGCGCTTTTGGGTGGCGATTGCTTGGGCAACCGCTTGCCGCAACTGCACCAGTTGATCCTGCATCTCCATAACGGCCTGTTCCAGTATTTTCTCTGGATCTTCAGCGCCTGAAATCAGACTGTTGAGATTAGCCCGAATCACCCGCAGGATGCGATCAAACAATCCCATGTCCTTTCCCTCTGCTTACAACGTTGATCCAGCCAACAGTGCCACCCGGCAGGTTGTTTGTCCCATCCTATCGCACTCCTCTCCAGCTCCCAAAAGGTTGGACTGGAACCCTGGGGCAGGGGTCACCCTAGGGACTTGGGGCGGGGGATGCGACAGGGGGGGGGGTCGGCGGTGGCATCCAATATCTGCGGGTCAGTGGGGTCAGCACCCGTCGCCTCCGGCGATCGCGTCAGGGTTCGGATCACAGAGGGAGCCGGATTGAGCGGGGAAGTAAGGTTGGGGTTCGAGGTGGGCGTTGGAGTCGGAGCTGGGGTCAGCTGGATGGTCTGGGGCGGCAGCGGTGTGGTTGTAAGGGGGGGCAACATTCCCGTAGCCGCAGGAGCAACCAAAGGCGGCGGCGCGGGAAGTGCCCCCGGCGGTGGCATGGGGATAGAATTCAACGTCACGGGGAACGGTTGTCCTTGGGGTTGTTCCGGGGGCAAGGACGGCAAGAAGGAGGTGGGGG